>JASHVW010000431.1 GCA_030044395.1 Verrucomicrobiia bacterium | reverse complement strand
GAAATGTTGCTTCCGTTTCCGTCACGCTGCCCTTGACGGAAACACGCTGCCTCTTGTCCTCAACCGCGTGGTTGCAAGGTTTTCTGAAAATTCGCTGTCCATTAGGGTTTGCTCATTCGTTATTTCCGTGACGTGGCGGCGGGCCGCTGCCTCCGTCTTTGAACTTGCCGAGAACACCGGCCAATTGTTCCACGGTTTCAATCAATCGGCCCAGCGCCGCTTCGCTGACAATGCCAGCGTTTGCCGACAGCGGCTCCTTCGCGCGGCCCCGTCGCTTGACGCCGGCCTCTCGTCTCCCCCGCCGGCGCTGATTCCATTTCTGACGCGTCGGTCCATCTGACGTTGCCTTCATTACCGCTTTGCCCTTTCCATAGCCCGGATGCGGTGCCTCAATGTTGTCTTCCGGCTGGCAGCCGCTGTGACCGATGCTGGACGCAATTCTACCCCGCCGTCCCGGAAAGCAAAGAGAAAAATGCAAGTGTCCTATGGCCCTGGTAGCTTCGACTTAGTCAACGGATACATTCACATAGTAAACGATTTGTTGACTTAGTCAAACTATAAGCACTTGACGGCGTCAAGCAGCTTGGAACAGTTTAGAGTGGCTAAGTCAACATATAAGTACTTGACAACGTCAAGCACTCTAGATCCGCTTGGTATATTTTAAAAATCCGAGGCCCTTCGGCAGAGTAAGAATCTTTCTCCCCCTCCCCTTAACGGGGAGAAGGCAGGGGTGGTGGATGGGATAAACCTGTTGCCTCCGCATTTGAGATTTCCCCGAAAGATCCGCGCCTCGATTCCCGGAGCCCAAATGCGCGCTCGCAGTCGCGCCGTTCCGATAGGTTCGTTGCTGCCAAACTTCGAAGCGCCCGCCAATGCTCTCGCGACTTCCCCTTAACGCCACAGCCTCGTATTTCCTGAATCGTCTAGCGTATGTCCTCTGCCACTATGCTTTCTTTACAGACTCTTTGGCCCATGTGTCTTTTAGCGTGATCGTGCGATTAAATGCCAATTTCCCTTGGGCCGACTCCTTGTCCAACGCGAAGTAACCCAGCCGCTCGAATTGATAGCGCTCCTCCGCCGTGGCTCCCCTCAATCCCGGCTCGCACTTGGCGGTCACGACTTCGAGCGAATGCGGGTTCAGCACGGCCTTGAAATCGCGTCCGTCCTTTTCCGGCTCGACTTCGGTGAACAGCCGGTCATATAACCGCGCTTCGGCGTCAATCGCGTGCGCCGCGCTCACCCAATGGATCGTCCCCTTGATCTTCCGGTTCGCCGTCGCTCCGCCCGTCTTGCTGTCCAGGTCGGCCCTGCAGCGCAGCTCCACAATTCTCCCCCCCTCATCCTTCACCACTTCTTCGCACTTGATGATGTAGGCGTATTTCAGTCGTACTTCGCCGCCCGGTCTCAGCCGGAAAAATTTTGGCGCGGCGTTTTCCATGAAATCGTCCCGCTCGATGAACAATTCCCCGCTGAAGGGAACCTTCCGCTTGCCGGCCGCGTCGTCTTCCGGATTGTTTACCGCGTCCAGCTCCTCAACCTGGCCCGCCGGATAATTCGTGATCACTACTTTGATCGGCCGCAGCACCGCAAGCCGTCGCTGTGCGATTTTGTTCAATTCCTCGCGGATGGCGTGCTCATAAAGCGCGATGTCCGTCACCGAAATATATTTCGTCACCCCCACCCCCATCGCGAATTTGCGCAGCGCGCTCGCCGGCACCCCGCGGCGCCGGATGCCGCTGATCGTCGGCAGGCGCGGATCGTCCCATCCGGCGACGATCTTCTCATTCACAAGTTGGATGAGCTTCCGTTTGGATACTATCATGTAACCAGGGATGAGTTTGGCGAACTCGTATTGCTTCGGCAGCGGACGCGGCAACTCCAGGTTTTCAAGAATCCAATCGTAAAGCGCGCGATGCACCTCGAATTCCAATGTGCAGATGCTGTGGGTGATGCCTTCGAGATAATCGCTTAAGCAATGCGCAAAATCGTAGAGCGGATAGATGCGCCATTTGGGGCCTGTATGATGATGTTCGGCGTGGCGGATACGATAGAGCAGCGGGTCGCGCAGCCAGATGTTCGGCGAGGCCATGTCAATCTTTGCTCGCAACGAGCGCGCCCCGTCGGGGAACTCGCCTTCCCTCATGCGCCGAAACAGGTCCAGACACTCCTCCGTGCTGCGGTTACGCCACGGCGAATCCTTCCCAGGCCGATCGGGCGCCCCGCGATATTCGTCCGTCTCCTTCGGCGTCAAATCGCAAACGTACGCCTTGCCCTTCCTGATCAATTCTTCGGCGTATTCATAGAGTTGGTCGAAATAGTCCGAGGCGTAAAATGGCTCGACCGCCGTTTTGCCCGCGCCGGTCTTCGGCACGGCGCCCACGCTTGCCTTGAGATAAAAATCACGCGTCCCGTTGCTCGCGATCATTTCGGGCGTCTTCCCCTTTTCCTTCAATCCCAGATTTTGGTCCGCCCATCCGGCGATGAGCCAGTTCACGTCTTCCTGGATGGAATCCACGTATTCCACCTCTTCCTTTGTCGGGTTGGTGTCGTCCATCCGCAGGTTGCAGATGCCGCCAAACTCCCGGGCAATGCCGAAGTTCAGGCAAATGCTCTTGGCATGGCCGATATGCAGATACCCATTCGGCTCCGGTGGAAAGCGCGTGTGAATCTGCGGATACTTCCTTTCCGCCACGTGTTTGGCCACTATGTCCCGAATAAAATCGGATGGCCCGGCCGCCTCTTTCTTTTCTGAACTCATAAATCCTGCGTATTTTAACAAAGACAACCGACGTTGTCAGGAGTGATTTGAAGGGGGCGCATCCACACTTCGTTCTTGTTTGGAGTTCCGTCTTTCTTGTCGGGCCGACTTGTCTCGTCCTAGCGCAGCGGAGCCGGAAGAGAAGCGAAGGCCGAAGGCGGTCTGAGCGAATTCCGCGATTTTCCACTGCGCGCGGAGCTCCATACGATGGCAGGCGATTCGTTAAGAACAGTGCGTAGTCGCGCCCGAGTGAGGTTTTTCCTTCGTTTTCGCTTGCCATCCCCCCCCTTTCTCCTTACACTGGCGCCAGCCCGTTAACCTTATGTATTTTGGAGTTGATTATTATCCGGAGCATTGGGTCTATCCGTATGCCGGGAGTGCCGATAATCCCGAGGCCGCTTGGGAAAAAGATGCCGCCCTCATGGCCAAGGCAGGTGTTAATGTCGTCCGTATCGGCGAATTCTCGTGGGGCCTCTGCGAACCTCAAGAAGGTAAATACGATTTCCTCTGGCTCCGCCGCGTCATGGACATCATGGCCGTCCACCAAATCAAAGTCGTCCTCGGCACGCCCACCGCCGCTCCCCCCGTCTGGCTGGCCCAGAAACACCCGGAAATCCTCCCCCTCGATGAACATGGCCTGCCAAAACACGAAGGCACCCGCCGCGCCGTCTGCCTAACCAGCGATATCTTCTGGGACTTTTCCAAACGCATCGTCAACCAGATGGCCTCGGCCCTCGGCGACCATCCCCAACTCCTCGCTTGGCAGATTGACAACGGCATCGGCGCCCATGATACCGAATTCTCGTTCAATGAAGCTACCTGCAAGGAATGGCATTCGTGGCTCGAAGCCAAATACGAAACCGTCGAACGCCTCAATGAACTCCTCGGCCTCCGCTTTTGGGGTCAGACCGTTTGCTCCTTCGATCAGGTCCCTATGCCCATGGCTGCCCCCTCCGCCCATAACTCCGCCCTCCTCCTCGACTGGAATCGCTTCAGCAGCGACACCATGGTCCAGTTCGTCAAAATGCAGGCCGATCTCTTGCGGAATCTCTGCCCCAATGTTCCCGTGACCGTCACCATGCGCGCTTTCCTCCGCAAGTTCGACCATTTCGATATGGCGGGCGTCGTGGACTTCGTCTCCATCGAAAGCAACCCCGTCACTCGCGCCAAAACCGCCGAACTCGCCTGCGACGTGGACTTCCTCCGTTCCTTGAAGAAAACGGACATCCGCACGCCCGACGGCGATTATGGGTTCTGGGCTTTGGAACAAAAAGTCGGCCAGGGCACCTCCCAGGACGTCAACGCCCTCATGCGCCCCGGTTTGATCCGTCTCTTCACCTATCAACTCGTTTCCCGCGGCGCCACCGGCATTCTCTTCTTCCGCTGGCGTCAGCCGCGCATCGGCAACGAAAAATTCTACGGCGCCGTCCTCCCTCACCATATCCAGGGCAACAGCCGCATCTTTCTCGAATTCAGCCAAATCGGCGAAGAACTGAAATTGCTCGCCCCTTCCCTCCAAGGTACGCGGGTCGTCTCCGAGGCCTGCATCCTTTTCAGCCACGACAACGAATGGGCACTGCAACAAACCATGCAGCCTAATAAATTTTATAGCCTCCGCGAGCACATTCAGTTGATCTATAACGCCCTCCATGACCGTAATATCCCGGTGGAATTCGCCAGGCCTACCGACGAGTTGTCCCAATACAAAATCGTCTTCGCCCCCTCCCTCCAGGTCCTTTCCTCCGCTGAGGCGGACCGGTTGAAACTTTACGTCCAAAACGGCGGCGTCCTCGTCGGCACCTTCAACACCGGCCTCGTTAACGAACATCACATCGCCCCTGACACCGGCTTCCCGAATGATTTGATGGACCTGTTCGGCTTGGAAGTCCTCGAGTTCGATCCGATTCCGCCGGGCGAAGAAAACCATCTTACTTTCAAAGGCGCCTTCCCAACCAGCCATCTGCATCCTGCCAGATTGTGGTGCGACATCATCGAACCCAAGGAATGCCAGGTGCTGGCAGTTTATGCCAAGGATTATTATTCCGGCAGGCCCGCCATGACGATGAATACTTATGGGCTGGGCAAAGCCATCTACATCGGTACCCTCAGCCATCAGCATTTCTATCATGACCTCGCTACGTGGCTGCGGCAGATGTGCAGCTTGCGTCCGCTGCTTAAGGTCCCTGAGAATGTCGAAGTCAGCATGAGGCAGAAGGAAGGGACGCGCGTTTATTTCCTGCTCAACCACCAGAACTCACCCGTGCGCATTCAATTTTACAAACCCATGCACGATTTCCTCACCGGCAACACCTTCTCCGGCAACTACGACTTGCCCCCGCACGGCGTCCTTGTCCTGGACGAACATCCCGAGCCAAAGGCCGTCGTCGAAACCGCTTACCCGTGATCCCGCGAAGCCGCGCGATGGCGCGAATCCGATCGGCGGCCCAATTTGGAACCTCCGGTCTCCCGTGGCAGCGAGCGTTAGCTCGCTCCATCTAAAAACGGCGAAGCGAACAAGGCAACATGTCTGGCTGTGCCTTCAAAGACTCACGTGTGCGCTCAAAGACGCACTTCCGAAAAAGTCACTCGCCAAACAGGAACCGCAGGTCCTCCAACGTCAGGCTTTGGCTAAAGCGTTCCTCGCCCAGCACGTCTTCGGCTAGCGCGGCCTTCTGCTTTTGCAACGCGCGGATCTTTTGTTCAATGCTCTCTCGCATCAGGAGCCGGTAGGCCATCACCCGGCTGGCCTGGCCGATGCGATGCGTCCGATCAATGGCTTGGTTCTCCACGGCCGGATTCCACCATGGATCGAACAAGACAACATAGGAGGCGGCGGTCAGGTTCAACCCGAACCCGCCGGCCTTGAGCGAAATCAAAAATACTGCTCCGCCTTCGGCCGTTTGAAACGCCTCCACCAGTTCGCCGCGATTTTCCGTCGCGCCGGCTAGGTAAAAATGCGGCCAACCGCGCTCTTTCACCTTTTCATGGAGCAATTCGAGCATCGTGACGAATTGTGAGAACACGAGCACCTTGTGGCCTTCCTCCATCAACGGTTCGAGCAAGTCTTCCAACGCCGCGAGCTTGGCGCTTTCGGCCTCGCGCAGTGAGCCGTCCACCAGGGCCGGATGGCAGCAAATCTGCCGCAGCCGCAGCAACGAAGTGAGAATGTTGAACCGCTCCTCGTTCAGTTGCCGGTTCGTTTTGAGGCCCAGAATAAGCTGCCGGGCCCGTTTGAGCTCGGCGCGGTAGAGCGTCAGTTGCCGACCCTCCATCTCGCACAGCAGATCCTCCTCCACCCGCTCGGGCAGATCCTGGGCAACCTGCGCCTTGGTCCGGCGCAACAAAAACGGACGCACCCGCGCGGCAAGCCGCTGCCGGGCCAGCGGATCGTCCTGCCCGTTGAATTGGCGCTGGAAATGGGTCCGGTTGCCAAGCGCGCCGGGCATCGCGAAGGCCAGGATGCTCCACAAATCCAGCAGCCGGTTTTCAATTGGCGTGCCCGTCAGCGCCAGGCGGTGCTCGCCCCTCAAGGCGCGGGCGGCTTGGGCCGTTTGCGAGTTGGGATTCTTGATATACTGGGCCTCGTCCAGCACCGCGGCCAGCCAGGGGACATTCGCAATGCCCGGAGAAAGCGAACGCAGTTGCGTGTAGTTGACGACGATGAGATCGTAAGCTTCGCGCGCGGCCGCAAGCTCCTCGGGCGGTTCGCCGCGCCAGAGCCGGACCCGCAAGCTCGGATAAAACCGCTCCGCTTCGGCGCGCCAATTGTCCATGACCGATTTCGGGCAGACGACGAGGCTGGTTTTAGTGGCATAGCCGTCTTGCTTGTGTGATTCCGCGTCAGTTCCAGCCTCGGAACACCCAGGCGGGATGCCTGTGCCGCTCCCATTTCGCAACCACGCCAGCCACGCCAGCGTTTGCAGCGTCTTGCCCAGCCCCATGTCGTCGGCCAGCACGCCCCCAAATCGGTTGGAGGTGAGGTAGGCCAGAAAATGGAAACCGTCGGTTTGATACGGCCGCAGCCCGGCGCGGATCGCGGCCGGCATCGCCGGCGCCACGCGCGTCTTTAACTCGCTCACACGACGTTGGATTCTTTCCACGCGCTCCGGCGCCAGAAATCTTTTCGCGGCGTCGTCGGCCAGTTGCAAGGCATGCAGGCGCTGCGGCTCGGCGGAGAAATCGCGCGCGTTGAGCCCCAGCTGGGCCAGTTGATCGTCATCTTCGGGCGTCAGATCGAATTGCAGCCGCCGCCAGCCTTTTCGACCCAGCCGCACGTAACCGCCGCCCGCGTTGAGCAGCAGTTTCAACTCCTCTGCTGTGAGCGTCGTGTCGCTGACTTTGAGCGCCACCTTCAAATCGAACCAGTCAATCCCCGCCTCGGAAACGTCCAGGGACACGGAGCCGGTGACAGGTTCATCGCGCAGCGTCGTCAGTTCGGCGTCGAGCGACACTTCAATTTCTCGCGGGAGCGATTTGAGCCAGGGCACAAAAATATCCGGCATTTTCCTTCCAACCCGTAACCTCCATTCGCCGGGGTAGCCGTAACGGCCATCCCATTTCAGGCCCAGCGGTTCAAGCACCCGCGGAAAATGTCCTTGCGCCGTCCGATCATGCACGTGGATCACGCCGCGTTCGGACTTCCAATCCTTCTGTGCCTCGGAGGCCGACGCAATTTCCCAGCCGACGGGCGTGAATTGTTCCTTTTGCATTCCCGGCGCGGCCGCCGCGACACGGATGACAATGTCTTCGCTCGCGCTGCCCGGATAAACCGGCTTCAACGCGCACGCTATCGTGATCGTGACAGGCACCGAGCGGATGCGTCGCTCGAGATGAGGCGGCAATGGAACACCCGTGGCGTGCAGATAACGCAGGCCGTCGGCCGTTTCGAGCGCGGACGCGGGAATGGCCTTGCGCAATTCTGTGTCCAGCGCGTCAGCCGGCGGACCTTGAAACAATCCTCGCTCAGTCAGATAGAGCGTTGGCCGCCCCTCCAGCGTGCACAAGATCCGCGGCGGCTCCGAACCATCCGCAGTGGCCAGCGCCAGTTCATAGTCGCCGTTGAGGTCTTCAGCTTGATTTGCCGGCGTTGCGGCCGGTGCCCCGGCAGTCTCATTTTCCAATCTGTCGGCTGCAGGAGCGCGCCCGCCCGGCGGGCGCAAATTCAGTCGCAGTGGTTCGGTCGCCTGCGTCAGCGGCTGGCCCTCGGCGGTCACCACGCGGTCGGGCGCGAGCGGCATCCGCAACAAACGATTCAGCGCCGGACGCGCCGCGGCGTTGGCATATTTGAACGACCACCAGCTTTCGTAATGCCACGGCTTGTAAGTGGCGCTCCAGAGAGGGAGCGATTCAGGCGCGATGTTCAGCAACCCCTGATCAAACTCGCCCGCGAACTTTTTGGCCTGCGCCTGCTTGAGATCGGCGAACGCGGCGCCGCCCTCAGTGCGCCATTGCAGCCGTGCTTCGTCGGCAAAAACAGCCAGACGCAGGTCCAGGACGCCGGGTTCGGACTTGGGCGCGCGGACGTCGAATTGGTGGAACCAGTTTTTCCAACGCTCAATTTCCTTTTCGCGCTCCCACTGCCGCATCGCCGGCTCAATCAATTCCAAATCCGTAATCCCATCCATGAAGGACGGGTGCGGCCAGTCGCGCCGGCGCAATTCCCAGGCGACCTGAAGCCAGAAATGGAAATCGTCGCGCGGAAGTTCCCGCCACAGCTCGAGCGGCTGCCAATCATAGCGGGCATTGTGGCGCCTGGCCATCAAACCCAGGTCAATTTCGGTCAGCTTTCGCCCACGGGCGTTGGCGAAAGACGTCTGGACTTGGCGGATGAAATTCGCCTCGTCCTGCCGCAGTTCGCGTCCGAGATGTTCAACCAACTTATCACACAGGGGCGATCGCGGGGGTTGCAAGACGCGCGGCGTTCCGACCAGGGGTGACGTTCCTTTGAGCTGTTGCCAGCGCTCTCGTGCGGCTTCGGCGATCCGTTCGCTGGCGGAGGCCGGCAGATGGCCGTTCGTAGTCGTTTGCGCCCGCAATTGCAGCAGCGCCGCGACGGCGTGTTTGCAGTCATACCTCACCGGACACGAACATTCCGCGACCCATTCGCCCTCCGCGAATTCCAACCCCACTTCGTAATCCTCGCCCCCGCGCACAATGGCAAGATAGAGATGCTCCGGTTCGATGCACTCCACCTTCCTCACGTCGCCGCGCGCGAAATAACCGCGCCCGCGCTTGAGGGTCTTGGGCGGGACCAAATCGAGAAAACATTCAATGGCCTGAGCCAATTCTTTCCGGAGCTTCATTTCCGCCACAGCATGAGGCACTCCCGGCGGCTGTGCAATGACGGGTTGTTCACACTCTTCACAAGTATCAACCACCCTCTGTCTGCCAGAAATCGAGACCCTGGCACCCCGCTCACGCGAGCTGGACAACCGGAGCGCGGCTCTACGAGCCGCAGCAACGTCCAAGATTCAATTGCGCCCCGCCCGCGTGAGCGGGCGACTTCGTCGGGAGCACGGCGACAAGTTTGCTCTGTTGGCCGGTTGAATTTTTATATCCAATTTGACGCGCGCGCCAGCCGGAAGAATATTTTTTCTTCGGAAGGCAGGCATTCCGCCACTCAACGAATCAAACGATTTCACTAAAATTCTTGCCGCGTCTTTGTTCCCTGCTTTCTGCTTTCTGCTTTTTTCCGTGTTCATCCGTGCCCATCCGTGGTTAAACACTTTGGGTGCGGCGTGAGCCGCGCTGTTCCTCACTGCACTTTTTTCAATCCTCTTTGCAGCAACTCACAGGGATTTTTTCTCAAAAGTCATTATCATGGTTGTTCAAAACCATGCCACATCTCCAGATACACTTCGCCGCCTGCTCAGGGCTGGCCTTCGTCAGCCTGCTCTCAGCCGCCCAGCCCTTTGCCGCACCCCAATTGCCGGCGATTCCACCTCGCACCTTTAACATCGCCAATTTCGGCGCCGTCGGCGACGGCACCGCAACCAATACCGCCTCCATTCAAGCCGCTGTCAATGCCGCCAATAACGCAGGCGGCGGCATCGTGGAAGTCCCCACGGGAACCTTTTTGTCCGGACCCGTCGAATTGGCCGACAACATCAATTTTCACCTGGACCGCGGCGCCGTCCTGAGAATGTTGCCGTTGGGACAATACCCAGGCGGCACGATGGAAGGGCAAAGCTTCATCCGTGGCGCGGGTTTGCACGATATTGCCATCAGCGGGTTCGGGATGATTGACGGGCAGGGCATTCCCTGGTGGCCGTACGCCAACGTGCTCGGCGCCAGACGCCCACGAATGATTGCCCTTTCGTCGTGCAGCCGTGTGTTGATCGAAAATGTGACCTTGAGCAATTCGCCAATGTTTCACATCGCCATCAACGGCAGATCCTCTGATGTCACAGTCCGTGGCGTCACCATCCGCGCAAATCCTTCCTCCGACCCTGTCCATCCCGGACATAACACAGACGCGTGCGATGTGGCCGGGACGCGTATTTTGGTCGAAAACTGCAACATCAGCGTCGGCGACGATGATTTTACCTGTGGTGGCCGGACTTCGGATGTCCTCATCACCAATTGCACTTACGGTTACGGGCACGGCGTTTCCATCGGCAGCTTTACCGCCGGTGGCGTTTCCAACCTTACCGTCATCAATTGCACGTTTAACAGCACGGAACAGGGAATCCGCATCAAATCCGACCGCGACCGCGGCGGCTTTGTCCATGGCCTGTCTTATCTGAACCTCACCATGACCAACGTCATATTTCCGATACTCATCTATGCCTCGTACCAGGCGCCCGAACGGCAGTATCGCAATCTCACCGATCTGACACCGGCCATTGCCGCCGGTTATCCAGCCAGGCCGGTGACCGGTCGCACGCCAATTTACCGCGACATCGTCTTCAGCAACCTCACCGCGACCACGCAGCCTGGATGCAAGGCCGGATTGATTTGGGGCCTGCCGGAAATGGAAGTCAGCAATGTATTGTTGCAAAACGTTCGCATCACCGCCGACAAACCGTTTGGCATCTATGACGCCCAAAACGTCAAGCTGGCAAACTGCATTATTACCACGCCGGATGGTGTTAACAACCTCTCGCTCACCAATGCTCAGGTCACAATTATTCCTCAATGATTTGAAGGGGCAGGGCGCCTTCCCCCCCAAAGCTGCTGTTGGCTCTCCCGCTCTTTAAAAAAAGCCCGCCAAACCTGGCCTTGCTCCCGACGGCGAACGCCGATGTCCCATTAATGCCAACGTTTGTCCTGTTTTCGCATAGACTTTTACTGGATTTCAGCGATATGTTCTCTTGAAGCGCTGACTGAGAATTTGGCCTTTTAAAGTTGAAAGAATTTATCCAAATTGTTGTCCGGCGAGCCAAATATATATAGAACCTTTTAAAACCGATTTTGTGGAAAATGCTCTGAACCACGTGAAAACCATGTTGCTGGTTGACGACAATGACGATCTCCGGGTCCTGGCAAAATGGTTTTTTGACAGCTTGGGATTTATCGTGGATACGGCACGAAGCGCGGAAGAGGCGTTGTCCCGTTTTGACCCAAAAACTCATGATTTGGTTCTAACGGATAATTCCATGGTCAAAATGAGCGGCGCCGAGTTGTCACATGTCGTCAAAATGCGCTCTCCCGCCACTTGGGTAGTCATGTTCACCGCCAACCCGCCCCAAAACCGCTCCAGCATTGATGCGTTGATCCAAAAACCAGCAAGCTTGCTCGACGTTAAAGACGCCATGGATAGATTGCTGGCAAATGAAAAAATCAACTGATAATTCAAGTGCAATTTATCCGATTTTACACCTTCGGAGCCTTAACCAGATACTGTAAATATTGCTAATATTAAATTAAGCCAACCTTTTTGTATTACTTGTCCTAAATGTGTATTGTTGGATCACAAAAGTGTATAGACTTCGTCCTTGTAAGTCTGTAGAATGTTCGAGAGATTTTAATTCTCATGGTGTCTAAAAATGGCCAAATTGGGAAATTTTGCGGTGAATCGCGATAGCTAATAATGTCTGGGGACGAACATTTTGAATTGCGATTGGTCCGCTTGCAATCCTCGGAACCGTGGATGAGCCAATCCCGGAACGAAGATGAATTTACCTTCATCTTCATTAAAGGCGGCATCGGCAAATATGTCTCACCCAACTCCATGCAACGGCTGATTCCAGGCACTCTGCTCGTATTTACGGGCCAATGCAGTGGAAAATTGTATGCCGAGGAAAGAAACGAATGTGTGTTTTCGAGCTTTTCCCTTCTTCTCGAAGACCTGTTTCCACTTTTCGCCAGCACGGAAATCAGTGTCTTGCACAACCTTAGGGCGAATTTTAAGGCATCCAAAATCTATGCTTCGAGCAATCCAGTGGCGGTGGAGGCCCACCGGCTTCTCGAGGCCGCCCAGGCAAAATTCGGCCTCCAACAACGCAGCCAGTTGCTCAATATTGTGGCCGCAATCCTTTCCGACGAGGTCAAAAACGTGCATGTCCAACGCAGCGGACGCGATTGGGCCGAAGACCATATGATCCAGGTGTTTGAAAAGCTTCCATCCGCCGACTTATTGAATCTTTCCGTCGATGAATTGGCCGCCAGGTTCAGTTGCAGCCGCCGCCACCTCAACCGTCTCTTTCATCAGCATTTCGGACTTTCCATTACGGCGTTGAGAATGGAAATCCGCTTGTTGAAGGCCGTCTCCCTGCTGCGGAATCCCCGCGAGAAGGTCATTAACGTGGCCGAGCAGTGCGGTTTCAATCATCTGGGGCTTTTTAATACCTGCTTTAAGAGGCGATACGGTACTAGTCCAGGCCAATGGTACAAATTAATTGTGCAGTCTGAGAACACAAAAACGTCAAAGATTGAAACCAAGGCCGGCTGTCTGCTTCAGGCTAATGGTTTGTGCCCATGGGGCGCCCAGCCCGAAAGTGGCTCCCCCACGGCAAAATTGCGGTCGCCTTCCTACGTTCCTCGATCCGCCCCAGGCGCGGCCTCGCGACTCAGGCAATCGCAAGTCGGAATCTCCGCAATCTCCCAAAGCCGCTCCGTCTCCTCTCAAACACCGGCGGAGGATAAGTGAAGGAATCCGGGGCCATTTTGGGCTTGTCCGGCATGCTGCTCGCCTCGTTCTTTGCGGCCATCCCGGCGCGGGCGCAGGTGGGATTGACTGACGCCATGGCGAACGACTCCGCTTCCGAGATGTGCCAAAAGCAGATGCAAAATCCGGATTACACCTTCAAAAGCGGTGACTTTAGAACGCTCCTCGTTCCTTCCCTGAGCGTCCAATGGAATGATAATATCAACTGCACCGAAAATAATCTGCAGGAGGATATCATCCTCCTGCCAACCCTTGGCACCATCATCAGCTATCCATTGACCGACCGCAATCTGCTCCAGGTCAACATTATCATGGGCTATAGCGCGTACCTTTTTCACCAGGATTTAAGCTCATTCTATCTCCAATCCGGCTCGGGGCTTTCTTTCAACATTTATATCAAGGACATTCTGATCAATCTCCACGATCGGTTCAGTTTCATGCAAAACTCGGCGCAGAATCCCACCGTCGCCGGCACTGGCGCCTATGGCGCCTTTCAAAATATCGTCGGCCTTTCGGCAAAATGGAATCTGGAAAGGGTGCAATTGACCCTGGGATACGACCATCAAACCTTTCTTTCCACCTCCGGCCAGTTCTCAGACACTGACTTCTCGTCAGAATCCGGCTATGCCCGCGCGGGATACACATTGAATTCAAAATTAACCGCCGGCCTGGAAAGCACCGCCTCTTACACCTATTACAATCAGGATGTGCTGAACAATAGCACCTCCTATAGCATTGGTGTTTATGGCGATTGGCGTCCGGATTCATTCCTCGAGATCCAGCCGCGGCTCGGCTGCGCCATTGACGTTTTTGGCCAAAACAGCCAGTCCGTCCAAAATTCCACCTTGAACTCCTGGTATGCCGATTTGAAGATCAGCGACAAGGTCAGACGCTCAGTCAATGTTTCGCTCGACGCCGGCCACCTGATCAGCGCGGGGGCTCAATCGGATATTGTTGAAGACTATTACGCCAACGCCGGCATCGTTTGGAATTTCATCCGCGGCCTCGCGTTCCAAACCTCGCTCTTCTTTCAGCACGGCAACCAGGGGGAGGGCACAACCTTGATCGCCCCGATGAATCCATACGCCAATCTGGTTTCCAATGAAATCTACAATTGGTATGGAGGTGGTTTAGGCCTCACTCACGCCATCACGCGTCGGTTTGATCTTGGCTTGAATTATCAATTTACTCAGAGAGCATCTTCGTTGGCGGACCGGGGATATACCCAAAATCTTGTAGGGCTTATGCTGACGTATCATTCGTCGTGACTAGCTGTTTGTTTTCATCAAATCGAACGCCGTTGCCAAAGTTTCCGTCATTCCTTCGACGCCGGACGCCTGGATTCTTTGGTTTCGCCATGGCTGCGTCGGCCGCTTTTTTGCTCGTTTCAAGGCCCTTGCCGGCTTCGGGTTCCGATTTTCCCGATGTAAGCGCGGCGGGAGCCCAGGCAGCTCCAAGCCCCGCTCCGAAGCCGCCTTCCCGCTCTGCGGCGCTTCCCGTGATGTCTTCCGCTCCAAATTTGCGCGCAAATACCAGCGCTGCCCCGGCGGCTTCTCCCGGTGCCCTGGGCGACACCTCAACCAACCCTATGGCCATACTGGACGACAAATACAAACTGGCCGCCGGAGACCGCGTCACTTATCAGGTTTTGGAGGACGGAGATGATCCCAAGTCCATGGTCGTCTCGGATTCCGGCGTCCTGGAAGTCCCCTATCTCGGGCCTTTTCCCGCCGCCAGCAAAACTTGCAGGCAATTGGCGCAGGAACTCAAAGTTGTCCTGGAGAAAAAATACTATTACCAGGCTACCGTAATTATCTCCGTGGATTCAATGGTTTCGCAGGGCGTCATCTACCTGGTCGGGGCGGTCAAGGCACCTGGGCCGCTGGAATTGCCGCGCGACGAAATCTTGACCGTCAGTAAAGCCATCCTGCGCGCAGGCGGTTTCACCGACTTCGCGAACCAAAGAGAAGTCCGTGTCACCCGCAAACAGGAAGGTGGCCCCAATGACGTCTTCACCGTTAATGTCTCCGGCGTGCTCGACAAAGGTGATGCCTCCGACGACCCGGCCGTCGAAGCTGGAGACCTTATTTTTGTCCCTGAAAAAACCATTGATTTTTAGCCCGCATGAACGACCAACCGCCGGCCCCGTTCTCCGACCCGGATTTCCAATTCGGGACTCCCATGGAAGCCATAGCCCCAGCGCCGGCTCCAAAGTTTCGCGTGAAAAAGTTCCTCATTTTCCTCCGTGAATTCTGGTGGATACCGTTGGTCACATTGCTGATTGCCCTCGGATGGACGGCGGTGAATTTCCGGCTTTCGCCGCCGCAATTCATCTCCAAAGCCAGCATGTTGGAGACGGAGAAATTGGAATTGCCCCAGGGCGCAAATTTTAGCGATGACTCCGACACGTTCCTCGGGAACCTCACCGCCGTGCTCGAGAACCCGGAATTGAGAAACCTCGCTTTGGTGCGCCTCGCCGCCGCCGGAACCAACAACATCATCACCGGCAAGGATGGCTATCCCATCCCCGTGGACATCAGCGTCGCCGCCGCCCCCAAAAGTACCGTCTTCAACATCCAGGCCACTGGCTCTAATCCGGGTTTTACCCCGCTGTTCCTCAATTCCCTGATGAATGCCTATCTGGACTATAGAAAAAATTCCCGCAAGGAGGTTTCCGGCGACACCCTCGCCTCCATCTCGACCCAGGTGGACCGGCTCGAACTGCAGATGAAGAGCGATGAGGCCGTCTTGGTGCAATATGAACAAACCAACAATTTCGTGATTTTGGAACAGGAAAACCAGTTGGCCGGCAGCTATCTCGCCAAATTGAAAGAGCAACTGGCCGACTATCTGTTGCAAAGTAATCTCCTGAACGCCGTCGCTCTGGAAAAAAGTTCACCCATGCTTCTGGGAACCACCAACGCTTCAACTTCCTTGTATGACCAATTGCTCGGAAATAATTCTTCGTCCCCCAATTCGGCTGTCATGGATGCCGACCGGCAGATCGCCACTCTCAAGTTTCAACTCAGTAAATTAAGCAAATATTTGCGCCCCGATCATCCCAAAATCGTTTATCTCAACGACCAAGTCGAACAGGCCGAAAATTTCGCCGACCTGTACCGCAAAGAAAACCAAACCGACATCGCGATCGCCCGGCAAGCACTCAAAATCCGCATTGACAGCGTTCAGCAGGCGATTAACCAATGGGAAGCCACTGTGGATAATGACAGCGCCCGCATTTCCCGGGCCGAAGGCCTCAGGGCAAATATTGACCGGAACCAGTCGCTCTACAACGAACTCTTGTCCCTCCTGCACAACGTGGATATTACCCGGAATATTGATCAGGAGACTCTTATTATTCTGCAACCGGCCACTCCGGCCACCCGCTCCTATCAGGCCCTCAAAAGCAGCCTCTCCGCTTCCGCTTTCGGCGGACTCGCCGTGGGCTTTGGAATCGTCTTGTTGACCGCCATTCGCGACGACCGCTTCACTTCCGTCGTCGAGGTCATCGAAACACTGGGAGACGGCGTGGTGGGCCAGGTCCCTGAGATTCCTGAATCTGTTGGAAAATCGCCCTTGGCCCTTTTGGAAGACAATCATGACCACCACATGTATGTGGAGTCCTATCGCAATCTTCGTTCCGCCCTGCTGTTTTTTCCTGTAAACGGCGCCCGCCCAAAACTCGTTCTCATCACCAGCGCCGTGCCAAATGAAGGCAAATCCACCATCGCGTCAAACCTCGCCTGCGCCCTGGCCTTGGGTGGCGCCCGTGTGCTCCTTATGGATGCAGATTTGCGCAAAGGACGCTTGCACGATATCCTCGGCCTTTCATCCAAACCCGGCTTCTCGGAACTGTTGCGCCGGCCGGACATGCCGGACAATCTCGTCATCCAGGCCACCTCCCTGGCCAATCTCTGGTTTGTCCCGCGCGGCAGCGGCCTGCGCAATCCTGGCGACTTGTTCCTGACCCCGGGTTGCCAGGCCATCCTCTCGCGTTTCCGCGAACGATATGATTACGTCCTCGTTGACTCTTGCCCCGTGTTCGCCGCAGATGATGCCACCACCCTCGCTCCCAAGTCCGACGCCGTCCTGTTCGTCGTGCGCAGCCGTTTTTCCCGCGTCAGCATCGTGAAAGAAGCCCTGGATTTATTGTATCAGCGCCAGGCCAATGTCCTGGGAATGATCCTGAATCGGACCGACGGCACCGACCGTTCGTATCATTATTACAAATATTCGGAATACCACTCTTCAGGCGAGCCGGCATGAGCCGGGACTGAGGCCAGATCAAGATGCATTGATAAATTTTGAGTGGCCTGGCGCAATGGCGCAGGGTGGACGACTCGCCGTTCTGTGAGCCGCGTCAAATTTTACCGGCCGGACGAAGCGGCAACAGGAAGAACAGGTCTTCCTGTGCGGAAAAATGAAAAATACCAGGAAGAGTATCGTAGATTCGCGAGTGCGAAAGCGCTTGCGAATTGACCGGCACGGAGTGTAAACAATGGAAAAGCGGAAATAAAGCGGAAATAAGCTGAAATGCATGGGCCTGATATTGCATACATTGTTCTATACGTGAGCTTTACGCATTTTTTGTGAGGATCAATACTTGAATGCTTTGAATAGCTTTTTGATAACCGGTGGTGCCGGCTTTGTCGGCTCAAATCTGGCTATGGGCCTTCACGCCGCGGCGCCCGCCGCAAAAATCGTCGCCATGGACAATCTTTACCGCCGCGGCTCGGAACTGAACGTCCTCCGCCTCGAAAAAGCCGGCGTCGGCTTCCATCGCGGAGACGTCCGTGACCCCGAATCCTTTCCCCCTGGCCCTTTTGACTTTCTCAT
>JASHVW010000430.1 GCA_030044395.1 Verrucomicrobiia bacterium | reverse complement strand
GGGATTTTGAACGGTTGCAGGAAGAATGTCCGGATTCCCATCGCCACGGCAATGGCCACCAGCAGGACTTCCACGTTCTCGCGCCAAACCGGGTGCGGATAGGGCTTGAGCCATTTGTTGCCTGTTTCCTCCAAAGCCCACGTCTTCTCCCGTATCTTTCCAATGGACTCGCCGTTTTGAAGTGCCGTCCGTAATTCCGCCAGGGCGTTGCAGACCAACTGAATCGCCGCCGGAGTCATCAAGTCGCGCTGCGCGCACAAAAGCCGATAGACGTGCTTGTGCAGCGCGCCCGCCTCACGAACGGTTTTGGAAAACAGCCAGCGCATCATACAATCTCGCTTTGGGCACCGGTCAAACGGATTTTCACAATTTAATTCGCGGCAAAATACCTTCAACGCCGTCAAATGAAAGAAAATTCATGGAATTGCAGATTCAGATTCACGGCCCATTTCTGGCGCGGTAACTGCTAAAGTAACAGCAGAATGAAAAAATGTTTGCAATTTGCCTTTGCCGGGTGTGCGCTCGGGGCCATGCTTTTAACCGCCGGATGCGTCGCCACTGTCGGCCCCGGACCGGGGGGCTATTATGATTACGACTATTATCCCGACGTGGGCGTTTATTTTTACCCGGCAGGCGGTGTTTACTATTGGAATCATGGCGGGGTTTGGCACCACGGCAGAAACTTGCCGCACGACTACACTCTCCATCCCGAAGCGCGGCAACAAATCCATGCGCATACGCGCCAACCATGGACTGAACGCTGAGTTTCAAGCCTTTAGCACTTCAATAAACGCCTCCTGCGGAATATTCACGTTGCCGATGGCTTTCATGCGCTTTTTGCCTTCTTTTTGTTTCTCCAATAACTTGCGCTTGCGCGTCACGTCGCCGCCGTAGCATTTGGCAGTCACATCCTTGCGAAATGCACTGACGGTTTCCGATGCAATGATTTTTCCGCCGATGGCCGCCTGGATTTTCACGGCAAATTGCTGCCGGGGAATGACTTCCTTCAGCTTTTCCGCGAGCACGCGTCCCCTGCCCTCCGCTTTCGTGCGATGGACGATGCAGGAAAAGGCGTCCATCGGCTCGCCATTCACCAGCATATCCAGCTTCACCATGTCGCTCTCCTGATAGCCTGCCTGCTCATAATCCATTGAACCGTAACCTCGCGTCATGCTTTTAATCCGGTCGTGGAAATCAATCAGAATTTCATTGAGCGGAACCATGGCCGTCAGCATCACGCGCCTGGCATCGAGCGTCTCCGTATGGTCCACGGCGCCCCGCTTTTCGGATATCAGCGCCATCATGTCTCCGATGTTTTCGTTCGGGCAAATCACGAAGGTCTTCACCATCGGCTCCTCGATTGTTTCGATGTAGGTTACCTCAGGCAAAAAGGCCGGGTTGTCCACTTCCTTGCGCGTGGCGTCCGTGAGCGTCACGTGATAAACCACGCTCGGATACGTCGCAATGATGTCCATGTTGTATTCACGGCGCAGCCGCTCCTGCACGATTTCCATGTGCAGCAATCCCAGAAAGCCGCACCGAAACCCGAATCCCAGCGCCACCGAGGTTTCCGCCGCATAAACAAACGCCGAGTCGTTTAGTTTCAATTTCCCCATCGAAGCTTTCAGGTGCTCGTAATCCGCCGTGTTGATGGGATAAATTCCGCTGAACACCATCGGATGTATTTCCTTGAAACCTGGGAGCATTGCCGACGGATGCCGCGCATCGGTGATGGTGTCCCCCATCTTCACGTCGCTCGGGGACTTGATATTCGCCGTCAGGTAACCGGTTTCACCGGTCTGCAATTTGTCGCGCGTGAACGGCTTGGGATTGAAACTGCCCACCTCTTTGACCTCGTAGTTTTTGCCCGAGTGCAGCAATTTGACCTGCATCCCGGGCCGGACTTCGCCGTTAAACACGCGAACGTGGGTGACCACGCCCTTATAGGTGTCGAAATAGGAATCGAACGCCAGCGCTTGCAGGCTCGGTTCGCCGGTTGATTTCGGCGGCGGGATGCGGGCGACAATCGCTTCGAGAATTTCGTCAATGCCGATGCCCTGTTTGGCGCTCGCGGGAATCGCCAGCGCCGAATCAATCGTCAAAATATCTTCCAGCTGCTGTTTCGTCAGCGCCACGTTCGCATGCGGCAGGTCAATCTTGTTGATGATGGGAATGATTTCAAGATTATGGCTCGACGCCAGGTGCATGTTGGCGACGGTCTGCGCTTCAACGCCCTGGGCGGCGTCAACGATGAGGAGCGCCCCCTCGCACGCGCTCAAGCTGCGGGACACTTCATACGCAAAATCCACGTGACCCGGTGTGTCAATCAGGTTCAATTCGTACGTCTCGCCGTTCCTCGCCTGGTAATGCATCGTGACAGGATGGGCCTTGATGGTGATGCCGCGCTCGCGTTCCAGATCCATTGCGTCGAGAAGCTGGTCTTCCATGTCACGCGTGGCAATCGTCCCGGTGCGATGCAGCAAACGGTCGGAGAGGGTCGTCTTGCCGTGGTCAATGTGGGCAATAATGCAGAAATTTCTAATGTGCGCGACGTCCATTTTAAAGTCGAGTGCAACAAGATAACAACAAAACGGTCGAAGAAAAGGAAATTTGATGGTGATGGCGCGAACATTTGGGGGACGGTCGTCCCAGACGCGATCAGGGTCAAAGAGATAAATCAGTTAAACGACCACCTCACCCCGGCCCTCTCCTCCGACCGGAACGATTCAGTTGAATTTTATTTTTCATAGGGTAGGCGTGATGTTTAATTTTTTGCCCATTCAACTGCATTGCAATTGAGAGGTGGTAGCGGATTGTTGAGTTTTTCGATGATTTTCAACCACCATACTCGTTGTTTCTGGCCACTAACTGCCAGCTTAAGCGTGGGCTGGCCTTGTGCTCGGCTCCAAACTCCAGCACGGCAGAA
>JASHVW010000429.1 GCA_030044395.1 Verrucomicrobiia bacterium | reverse complement strand
CTTCCGTTTCCGTGGATAATTTTATCTTGGCGGCCTCCGCGGCTTCCCGGATTCGTGAAAGGATTGAAGGAGAAAAATCAACAGTGGCGGCGGCCTCGATTCTTTCAATCAGAAATTCCATGACGCGCCTGTCCAAATCATCGCCGCCGAGCCGGGTGTTGCCGTTGGTCGCCAGCACCTGGAAAACGCCTTCATTCAATTCCAGGATGGACAGGTCAAACGTGCCGCCGCCCAGATCGTACACGGCGATTTTCGATTTTTCCTTCAGTTTGTCGAGGCCATAGGCGAGAGCGGCCGCGGTCGGCTCGTTGACGATGCGCTCGACGGTCAAGCCGGCCAGTTCGCCGGCCCGTTTGGTGGCGGCGCGTTGGGCGTCATTAAAATACGCCGGCACCGTGATGACCGCGCGGGAAACAGGCCCGCCAAAATAATCTTCCGCGTCGCGCTTTAATTTTTTCAAAACTTCGGCGGAGACCTCCTCCGGCAGCAGGTTTTTCCCATGAACGGGAATGGCCACCGCGCCGTTCGCAGCGGCGGCCAACGGATAGGTGACGGATTTCTCATCGTCGGCAATCTCCACGCCGCGGCGGCCCATGAATCGTTTGACGGAATAAACCGTTTCCGCAGGTTTCAAAATGCGCAGCCGGTTGGCCTCGTGCCCGACGATGGCCGCGCTGTCCGCTGACGGAAAATGCACGACCGACGGCGTGAGCCGCTGCCCGCCGTTATCGGCGATGACCAACGGAATGCCCGAATCCACCGTGGCGACGAGTGAATTGGTGGTGCCCAGATCAATTCCCACAATTTTGCTCATGTGGTCCTCTTTTACCAGCAAGTTGCCAGGATACCAAGTTTTTCAAAATCGTCGGCCGTTTGGGCAAGGACAAACTTCTCAAAATTCCTTGGTTTTTCCGAAGTAATGGTGATTAAATTCCCGGCATGAACTGCATCGTCACGGCCGGACCGACTTATGAGCCGTTGGATGATGTCCGGCGGCTGACGAATTTTTCAACCGGCAGGTTGGGCACCGAGCTTGCCAATTTCCTGGCGGCGCGCGGGCACAAAGTCATTCTGCTCATCGGCGAGGCGGCGACTTTTCCCGGCGAACGCAAGGCGCAACGAGTCGAATTGTTTTCCACGACGGCGGACCTGCGGGGCAAATTCGAAGCGCTTTCGGGCAAAAGAGTTGACGCCATTTTTCACGCCGCCGCGGTAAGCGACTTTACGATTGGCAGAATATTCGAGCCGAATGGAGCCGGAAAACTCTCTGAAATTCGGAACGCCAGGAAAATTTCATCGCGTCAGGGGAAATTGCTCGCCGAATTGGTGCCGACGCCGAAAATTATTTCCGAACTGCGCGGCCTATTTCCGAAAGCAAAGATCGCCGGCTGGAAATTCGAGGCGGACGGCAGACGGTCCGACGCCGTCGCCGCCGCCCAGAAACAAATTGCCGAATGCTCGACGGATTTGTGCGTCGTCAATGGCCCGGCTTATGGCGAGGGCTTCGGTTTGGCCGGCAAAACCGGTGCGGTGACGCATCTGGCGAGCCCGCCGCTTTTGTTTGACGCATTGGAAAAATTCCTGCGGCAATAATGGCCTGGTTTCGCGTTGAAGCGGCGCGGCGCGGTTTGTATCGTGCGGACAATGTCGCCACCGGAAAACCGAATTTCTCCGTTGAAAAATCCCGTTACTTCGCTTTGGGGCGTTGGCGCGGAACGCGCGGCGCAGTTGGCCCGCCTGGAAATCGCTTCGATTGAGGATTTGCTGCTGCACCGCCCACGGCGTTATGAAGACCGGCGCCATTTTAAAAAAATTTCCGAACTGACCCGGACGGCGCCGGGGACGGCGCGCGGGACGATTGTGGCGCTCGGCCTGAACCGTTTCCGCGGCGGCAAATCCGTTTTTGAAATCGTCCTGGACGACGGCTCGGCGCGGCTCCATTGCCGCTGGTGGAACCTGCCCTTCATGCAAAATTATTTTTCGAATGGCGACGAAGTCTTTGTTTTCGGCAGGCTGTCTCAAATCAAGCCGCGGACGATGGACCATCCGGAAAGCGAAGTCATTGAAAGCGGAGAGGAAGGTTTTATTCACATCAACCGAATCGCCCCTGTTTATCCACTGACGGAGGGCCTGCCGCAACGCTGGCTGCGCGGATTCATCTGGCGGACGCTGGAAAAATTCGAAACGCAAATCGTCGAGCCGAAGCCAGCGCCGGATTTGAAATTTTTTCCCACACGGGCCAATGCCGTCCGCATGGTTCATTTTCCCGGAGAAATGCCAGACACAGACACCGCACGGCGGCGGCTGGCGCTGGATGAATTTGTGGAACTCCAATCGCAAATGCAGTCGCGCCGCAAAAGATTCGAGGCCAGCGCGCGGGCGCTGCCGTGCGGCGGTGACAATCGGATGATGAAACCGTTTCTAGCAGCACTCGGCTTCAAGTTGACGGAATCGCAGACACGCGTCCTCCGCGAAACGCGGGCGGACCTGGGCGGAGCGCATCCAATGCGGCGATTGTTGCAAGGCGATGTTGGCTCGGGCAAAACCGTCGTGGCGGCCTGCACGGCGTTGATGGCGATTGAAAGCGGCTTCAACGTTGCCCTTATGGCGCCGACGGAAATTCTGGCCGAACAACATTTCCGGAATTTCAAAAAGTGGTTCGAGCCGCTGGGCATCAAGATCGAACTGCAAACGGGAAGCACGAAGACGGCTTTGGGAAACGCCGCTCATGACCCGTCACCCACCATTTTTGTTGGCACGCACGCGTTGTTCACCGAAGGATTCCGATTGCCAAACCTTGGGCTGGTCATCATTGACGAGCAGCACAAATTCGGCGTGGCGCAGCGCGAGCAGCTCGTGCGCAAGGGCAATTACCCACATTTGCTGGTGATGACCGCCACGCCCATCCCCCGCACGCTGGGTCTGACGCTTTACGGCGATTTGGATGTGGCGGTGATTGACAAAATGCCGCTTGGCCGCGGCAAAATCAAAACCTTTGTCCGTGCCACGGACAAACTTCCCAAGGTCCTCGAATTCATCCGCGAAAAAATTTCCACCGGGCGGCAGGCTTACGTGATTTATCCCCGCGTTGAAGATACAGGCGAAGTGAAGGCGGTGACGGCGGAATTTGAAAATCTCCGAAAAGTGTTCGCGCCATTTCGTGTGGGGCTATTGCATGGGCGCATGAAAGGCACGGAAAAGGAGGCCGTTATGGCGGAGTTTCGCGGGAACAAAATCCAAGTCCTTCTTTCCACGTCGCTGGTGGAGGTGGGTCTGGATGTTTCCAACGCGACGGTGATGCTGATTGAAAGTCCGGAACAATTCGGCTTGGCGCAGCTGCATCAATTGCGCGGACGGATTGGCCGCGGCGCACATGAAAGCCATTGCATTTTGATTTCCGACGCGAAAAATCCCGAGGCGCGCGAGCGTCTGAAAATCCTGGAAGAGACGACGGATGGATTCAAAATTGCCGAGGCGGACCTGAAGCTGCGCGGCCCGGGCGAATTACTGGGACGCGAGCAGAGCGGCCTGCCGAAGTTCCGTTTCGGGGACCTGATTACGGACATGGATTTAATCCGGCAGGCGCGACAACTCGTCCAGGCGGCAACGGAATCGCCGCGCGGCCAAACTTGACGTTGGAAATTTCGTCGAAACGATTACATTAAGGACATGATAAGATTTTTCATGTCTGCAATTGCCGCCGCGATTTTTCTGACCGGTTGCGGCAACAATTCGAATCATTCGACTTCTTCCACGCAATCCACGAATTCCAGCCCTGCCAACGCCACCGTCGGCAATTCGACACCCGGTCCGGGAGACTACCTCGGGGCACTTGGCCAGGCGCAGCAATACTCGGTGAAGAAAATTGACACCGCCTCGCTCACCGAAGCCATTCAGCAATTCAATGCCGCTGAAGGGCGCTATCCGAAAGACCTTCAAGAGTTGGTCCCGACTTATCTTGCGAAAATTCCCGACGCGCCGACGGGTTCTAAATTGAATTATGACCCCGCCAACGGCACGGTGGCGGTGGTGAAACAATAATCCGGGTTTTAAATATTTGACGGCACGGAAACCGGGGGAGGGCCATCACGAATCAGCCGGGGTTGGCTCCCTGGGAAAGCACTTTCGCGGCAATGCCGTCCTGCCGGTTCTATTTCCCCGGCGCCGTGGATTGACGAACGATGAGCGGCGGAAAAATACCGGCCGTCAGTTGTTCCTCCCGCACATATTTTTTGAAAAGCGCGCGGCTCGCTGAGAAGAGATCACCGTGCGGTTTTGTGGCGTAGTTACCGCCGGCTGACGAGGCAAATCGCAAATCGTGATCACGCCACTGTCTTTGGAGCTCCTGCCGGTCCACCGGCTTTCCACCATTCAATTCCGCCAGCGTGGCGTCAATCAACAACTGCCAGCGAGGCAAATAATAATCGCGCATCAAACCATTCCATTGCCGACCCGCGTAATCGGTCAAATCACCGCCCCAAACGGTAATGATGCCGCGCGCGTCTCTTTCAAAATAAGCCTGCTCGCTCTTGTCGGCCGCCCACGATTTGGCGTCGTTAATCCATTTGCCGAGCATGAACTCGGTGCGGCTGCCAAGAAACTCGTCTATCTCGTTGCCAAGTTCCATGAATCGGCCGGCAGCCGCCTTGAAGGCAACGGCATCCTTCCGGTCATATGCCGCAGCCATTCTTTGTCGGAGCGTCAGCCCAATGTTGCCCAAAGCCTGCCGCGTGACGTCAACCAAGTCGCGCTGGTAGGCGCTGGACTTCCGCGCCGCGGAGCCGGCTTGCAACAACAGCCCCCACGCCTGGATCAGATCCGTGTTATCATAAGCGATTTCGAAGGGCAACCCATCGTCCGTGTCGCCGCGCAGTGTCGGATTACTATCCTGAAAAATCACGCCGTGTCCGCCGATCGGGTTGACATCCACCAGGATTTTGCGACGGAGAATATCCCATGCCTGCTCCACGTTCGCATCCGGGCCTCCGGCTCGCGCGCAAGCTTCATCGCGCATCCAGGCTTCGAGATCCAGATTGGTTCCGGACCAGACGCGGTCGAACAACATCTCGTACACGACCGGGTTGTTGAACCCTTCCAGCGTGGCGCCAACACCGATGAAATTGGTCAACGTGGGGTCGTTCATCACCGCTGTCAGTCGCCGGTCAATTTTACCGATTGGACCGACTAAAGACGTGTTGCCGCCGAAGTTGCCCAGATAATCCCAAAAAAAGGGCGCGCCATAGAACGCGTTGGTTTCGCGGAACAGCTCACGGTTTTCGCAGAAGTAATCCAGCAGCGCCATCCGGCCTTGGGGCACGGCGTCAATCATCGCAGAAAGCCGTTCGTCGGTCCACTGTTCCCGGCCTTGAAACGTCCATGCCATTTGGAGCCAGACCGCGTCTGGATCAGCTTCCGCCATGCCGGAGTAAATCGCCCGCGACACACTGGCCAGGTATGAGGGATCCCAGCTTGGCGGGGAGATTTCATTGAACGGGTCCGCCGCGTAATATTGGCTTGTGCCGTATTCCTTCTGCTGTTCCTGTAAAAACTTGACCTGAATTTCCTTGAATTTTGGGTCCAGCGGGTCAAGGATCCAGCAGCCGTAGTTGTCTGAGAAACCGCCCCAGCCCGGCGGTATGCGCTGAATTTTCATTTTCGGCCCGGTGAGCTTCAGCGCTTCGGGGACGTGACCGGCAAACGCGCAAAGCACGGGCGACATGCCCAACTGACGTTCTCGCGCCAGGATTCGCATTTGCAGATCACGCTGGCCGTCAATATAACTTTGCGGCAACGGGCCTCCCCATTTGTCAATGTTTGCCATGCGATGCCACGGCAGATACGCCGGTCCCGTGAAATAGGCGCGGATTTGCTCGTCGCTCAGGCCATGCTCGCGCCAGACTTTCTGCCAGATGTATTCGTTGCCGGTTTGGGCCAGCGGCAGGTTGATGCCGTTGAGCGCCATCCAATCAATACCCCGTTCCCAATCGCGCCAGCGCCAGAATGGCATCGTGTAACCGAACGTGCAGTAATTGAGAAAAAAACGATACTTGATTTTGGCCGTTTTGCGGCTTTCCTTTGATGGCAATGGCAGTTTGGGGGGCACGTTCACTGCATCGTCCACATACCACGACACGTCAATGAACGCGTCGTGCTTCAAATACCAGTTGAATGCGACAGCCTGTGACAAAGTGTCATCACCTCGCAAAACAATTTTTCCGTCCTGGGAGCCAACTTCAAAAACATTTTCGCCTTCGGGCGCCGAAATGGTTTGGATGATAAAATCGTTCGCGTGCCCCGGCAGGATGCGTTCAATCAGGTCTCCCATCGGGCTGACAGAACTTGCTTCAGCCGGTCCAGGACGCGGCGATTTCGGAATCGTTCCGCCTGAGAATTCGTCTCTGCTTTGAAATGGTTTGGTTGCGCAAGAAGGCACGGCCGCCAAAGCGGCCGCACTCAAGCTCATTTTGATAAATTCGCGTCTTTTCATCTGACATTCCCAATATGACTTACTCTGACATCATCATTCCTGGCGGCGGACTGGCCGCGAGCCGCTCCAAACTCTGCGAAAAATTCCAGGAGAAATGAGTCAGCTCCCTCGCCGGCCTGCGACCACAGCGCTCACAGCGCCAGATAGTGCAGCACTTGCACTTGTTTTTTGAAAATAATCCGGATAAAGCTGCCGTCGAACTGAACATTCATGGCCGCGCGGGGCTGGTCCTCCTGCCAGAGGACACGGCCGTCCGACGGGCTGATGCGGATAATCCGGGTCATCGGCGGCTTTTCCAGCCCGGCGGTGGCGTCGCTCAATTGGTCTTCTTCGTCGCCGGGATCGTGGACCTGGATGGCATACATGAACGGACCTGACAGATAAGAAATGTATCCGCCGGGCGTGGCGCTCCATAAAATTTTGCCGGTGCCCGGATCAATTTTCAAAACGACGGCTTCGATTGATTTGGACACATCAATCTGGCGCGCGTACTTGATGTCATCGGGATTCCCGGTGGTCGTGTTGACATACATCATGCCTTTGTCGTCGAAAAACAAGCCCACGACGCCGACGGTGGGGATGCGCCAGCGGGCGTTGCCGGTCGTCAAGTCGAATGCGCTCAAAACAGCCTGATCGAAAACATAGAGGGTTCCATCGTGCTCCACGCAGGGGCCTTCGCCGTAGGAAGATTGTTCCAGGGGCGATTCTTCGTCGCCGGATATGGCATAGGTCAATTCGGTTTGCCAGAGTTTTTTGTTGGATTTGTCCAGAACGATGACGGTCTTTCCCGCCGCAAGCACATTGACCGTTTTCAGCGGAAACAATTCCGGCGGCCCAATGACTTCGCCAGTCCACTCGTTGCCGGTCGAGCCGGCCTGGCGGACGGTGACGTTGTAGGTGCTGTCGTCCTCGGTTACTTTGTCGTTCCCGTTGTTGCGCTGCATTTCATTCAACTGTTCATTGACTACGGCCGTTTCGTTCCCCCCGGTGACACTATCGAGAGCGGATTTGGCCGGAGGCGCTTTCATCGCTTCGCGTTGGACGAAATTCGCCTGGATCAATTGCGAGGAAAACTCCTCAAAACCGCCGTTGTCCGGGATGAGGGTGAAATTTCC
>JASHVW010000048.1 GCA_030044395.1 Verrucomicrobiia bacterium | reverse complement strand
CGATCGCGGCTTCCGTTCATCCATTTTTTCGACGGTTTTCGGACATCGCATGAGGTTTCAAAGATCGAAATGCTGGAGGACCGGATATTACGGGCGTTGATTGACGAGAAGTTGGTTGCGGAACATCGCGCCCGCGCCTTGACGCCGGATCGGCCGGTGATCCGCGGGACGGCACAGAACCCGGACGTATTTTTCCAGAGCCGGGAGGCGGCCAATCCCTATTACGCCGCGTGCCCGGACATCGTGCAACAGGTCATGAATGAGTTCTATCAATTCACGGGGCGAGATTATCATTTGTTTGACTACGTGGGCGCGCCCGACGCGGAGCGAGTCATCGTTTTGATGGGTTCGGGATGCGAGACCGCGCATGAAACGGTGGAACATCTCGTTAGCAAGGGCGAAAAGGTGGGGGTGGTGAAAGTTCGGCTTTACCGGCCATTCGATGGCCGGCGATTTGTCGAATCGTTGCCCAAAACCATCCGGAAGATTGCGGTACTGGACCGCACGAAGGAACCGGGCGCGACCGGGGAGCCGTTGTACCAGGACTGCCTCACGGCGATTCTCGAAGAGATATCCAACGGGCACAGGCATTTGAAACACCTGAAATTCCTGCCCAAGGTGATCTCCGGGCGTTACGGGCTATCATCCAAGGAATTTACTCCCGCCATGGTGAAGGCCGTATTCGATAATCTAGCCGACAGCACGATAGACGGGGTGCCCAAGAATCATTTCACGGTGGGAATCCATGACGACGTGTCGGACACCAGCCTGCATGTTGAAGCGGGTTTTTCCACCGAGCCGGAGAACGTGGTCCGCGCCCTTTTTTACGGGCTTGGGTCGGACGGCACCGTTGGGGCGAATAAGAACTCGATCAAGATCATCGGGGAAGAAACCGAAAATTATGCGCAAGGTTATTTCGTCTATGATTCGAAAAAATCCGGCAGCATGACGGTTTCGCATCTGCGTTTTGGGCCGGAGCCGATTCGGTCCGCGTATTTGATATCCGGCGCCAATTTTATCGCGTGCCACCAGCCGGTCTTTTTAGAGCGTTACGACATGCTGCGCAGCCTGGTCCCCGGCGGCACATTTTTATTGAACACGCCGCATACGGTGGAAGAAATCTGGGCAAAACTTCCCACACCCGTGCAGAAGAGCCTTCGGTCGAAGCAGGCGAAGTTTTTCGTCATTGACGCCACGCGGGTTGCGCGGGAGAGCGGGATGGGCGGACGCATCAATACGATCATGCAGGTCTGTTTCTTCGCGCTATCGGGAGTGCTTCCGAGGGGCGAGGCGATTGAGGCCATCAAGAATTCCATTAAAAAGAGCTACGGAAAGAAGGGCGAGGAAGTGGTGCAAATGAACCTGAAAGCGGTGGACAACACTTTGGCGCATTTGCACGAAGTCCGGGTTGCAGACCATGGCCTGAACGGGGCGGGCGAATTTGCATCACCGGTTTCACCGGAGGCGCCGGAATTTGTCCGCAATGTCCTGGGGAAAATCGTGATGGGTGATGGCGACGACCTGCCGGTCAGCGCGTTTCCAAAGGACGGCACATTTCCGACGGGCACCGCGCAATACGAGAAGCGGAACCTGGCGCTGGAGATTCCGGTTTGGGACGCCAAGACGTGCATTCAATGCCTGAAATGCGTGGCGATCTGCCCCCATGCGACGATCCGCGGAAAAGTTTATGAACCGGAAAAATTGAACGGCGCGCCGGCGACGTTAAAGTCAGTGGCCTCGCGGGTTCCGGAATTCAAGGGACTGACGTTCACGCTGCAAGTTGCGGCGGAGGACTGCACCGGGTGCGGGCTGTGTGTGGAAGTGTGTCCGGCGAAGAACAAAGGGGAGGTGAAACTCAAGGCGATCAACATGGCGCCGCAGGCGCCGCTACGGGCGGCGGAGCGGGAGAATTGGAATTATTTTCTTGGCCTGCCGGAATATGATCGGCGGAAGATCAAGACGACGGTGCTGCGGCAGCAGCAAATCCAGCAGCCGCTGTTTGAATTCAGCGGCGCGTGCGCCGGATGCGGCGAGACCCCTTACATCAAGATGCTGACGCAATTGTTTGGGGACCGGGTGGTGATTGCGAACGCCACGGGATGTTCTTCAATCTATGGCGGCAATTTGCCGACGACGCCCTACGCGAAAAACGAGTGCGGGCGCGGTCCGGCCTGGTGCAATTCGCTGTTCGAGGACAACGCGGAATTCGGACTGGGTTTCCGGGTATCGATTGACAAGCAACGGGAATTTGCCGAGGAGTTGCTCAAGAAGCTTTCTCCGCAGCTCGGCGATGAAATTACGACGCAACTACTTTTGGCCGACCAGTCCGACGAGACGGGAATCTGCGAACAACGTGAGCGGGTGAGTGCCTTGAAGGCAAAATTGGGGAGCCTGGACGCGCCCGAAGCCAAACTGCTCCTGCCGTTGGCGGATCAATTGGTCAACAAGAGCGTCTGGATCGTGGGCGGCGACGGCTGGGCGTATGACATCGGGTACGGCGGATTGGACCACGTGCTGGCCAGCGGACGCAAGGTGAACGTGCTGGTCATGGACACCGAGGTCTATTCCAACACCGGCGGCCAAATGTCCAAAGCCACGCCGCGCGGCGCGATCGCAAAGTTCGCCGCGGGCGGGAAGCCTGCCGGCAAAAA
>JASHVW010000428.1 GCA_030044395.1 Verrucomicrobiia bacterium | reverse complement strand
GTCTCCCTGCACGATATCTTCCACCGTGGCTTCCGGGCACCCAGCCGCCCGCAGGTTGGCCACAAAAACCCGGTAATCATTCGTGTTTACAAGCTGGCTCCAGTGAAATGGCGCCGCCACCGTTTTCACGGTCGGGGGGGGAACCAGAGCGGGTACTGGCTCCCGGACACGGGACTCTGGACCCTGGACTGGGGACTCATCCTTTGGTTTTGGACTGCGGACTGGGGACTGATAAAGCATCACCCCTCCTCCAAGCAAGAGGACGTTCAGAACAACGGAAATTGTTAGCGTCGTCTTCATCTTCCACCGCCCGTTCGAGATTGTAAATTAACCTTCACCAATTTCAAGTGCCATCGGACATCGCGCCCTGTTCCGCTGTAGCTTCTGAGCGAAGGCGGATGCAATGTCCCCGCCCGTGCAGCGGGCGGAACGAGCCACGGCAGCCGCCCAAATCGCACGCCCCATTGCTCCGCTTGCGCGCTGCGATGTCCCTGCTGGCAAAAACCGGCGCGGGCGTGCGCCCGCGCCGGTCCGGGTGCTGAATCAATCGGAATTAGAGCTGGGTAGGATACCCGCTATCGCTGCCACCGGGTTTGTCAGCGTTCATATATTCCGGAGAGATGATGGAGCTCTGGGTGGAACCTGGGTTGGCTTCACCGCCGCCCAATCCGCCGGCATTTTGCAATGCGCTGCCAGTTGGCGTTTGACCGAAGGCGGTGACGACCGTCGTGCCGGCCAGCTTCTGGGCAACTGCCTCGACTTGGGAATCCTCGGTGACCTCGCCATAGAGGTGTTCGTGTCCCCAGAAGGAATAGGTGCCCTGTTCAACCAGTGCGTCGCTTTCAGTCATGCCATCCAGCGTCAGCGCCTTTGCGCCGCCGCCAATGGCAGTCGTGGCATCAGAGATGCCGAGATACCCAATCATCACCAGCGGAGTGGTGGCTTCCACCGATCCCTGGCTAATCACGTTTTGGGAGCCGGCTTCATCACACTCGAGCGTCTTGGCCACGTTGCCGCCCGAATCGTAACCGTCGTTGAACACTTCATCAATGCCGCCGGCGGTGGACAGGGATTCAACCGCACCGATCGTGAGCACGCCTGAACTGCTATAGGTCGCGTCGTTGGCAACCCACTGGTCAACCGGGGTCGTTGTGCCATGCAGGGTGTCAATCATGGTGTTTTGGTGAGTGCCGGAAGCGCGGTTGCGGCCAACCGCAAAGACAAGATCTGAGTCAGCGGTGTTGCCAGTCAAGTAGCTGGCGTTCACAGGTCCGGCCAGAAGATTATTCATCTGCATCTCGGTTACGTTGGTAATGTCGTTCCAGGATGAATCAGGGGTGCTGTTGTAGCCCTTAACCCATTCAAAGGTCACGGCGCCAACGATGCCGTAGTCATGCAGAGCGGGAGTCGCGCTCAGGGACACGGCCTGGCTCGTGTCCGCCATCGAGAGATCGGGGGCGGCTGAGAAGTCAGCGCCCGTGTTCGGGTTAACGAAGGTCGTGGGCTCCGGCGTGCCGGGAATGACGGCATTCGGATAGGCCGGGTTGCCTCCCAACGTGCTGGCAAGGATGGGATTTGCGAGACCGCCTGAGAAGTGTTGAATCGCAAAAAGGCCGGCTTCAGAACCGGTCCATGCAGCGCAGATGCAATAGTTCACGCCACCGATTGTTCCGTAGGCGGTATATTCATTGCTGCTGCCGGTCGGAGCAGCCCCAGGATAGGCGCCGCTGTCAGTTATAAAAGTGGGAGCCGAATCAAACACTCCGCCTGAAGCGGCGCTGATGGCGTCGAAGACGTTGGCACGGGCGGCGGTGGAACCGGTGATAAACACCTCGTAATAGCTTGTTCCGTTAATGGTAACGGTGGAGTCGGCGTGCGCGACGCTGCCGGCCGAAACCAGGCCCAGCGCGATCAACGCGGATGTAATCGGTTTGTTCATATTTATTTATTTTGGTTTTGTTGTTGGTTGTTGTTGGTTGTTGGAAGCAGAATTACCCCAGCTTGCCCCTCCATTGACCGCGCAAGCCCAGCAAGAGCACGCCAATGCCGCCAAAGATGGCATAAGTGGCCGGCTCGGGAACAGGCGATGGCGTCGCCGTTTCGTCCCATGCCACACCGTCAATGCCGCCGTTCGACCCGAAGAGGACCGAGACATAACCCTCGTCGGTCCAGGATGTGGGGCTTCCGGTGAGAGTCCACGTGGACTCGTATATATTAAAGGTCTCTGTGCCCGTGCCCGTGCCAACGGCGGACGAGATGGTTGTCAGCGGGCTGTAACCACCGAGGTATGACGCAAAGCTGTTCACCGCAGCCCCGTTCGCGCCTGGCGCCTCGGAAATATTCTCATAAACGGATTCTCCGGTTTGAGCCACAGCGCCCAACGCAAGAGACCCAGCTGAACCAGCCGCATCCCGCCCAAAGGACGAAGTATTGGGGGTCGGCACCGTACCGAACTGGGACATAAGAACGTCGCCGGCAGAAGCGTCCTTGCCACCAAAGACGCCAGCATACAACTCGCCAGCCGTTGTAGCGCTGCTCAAGTCCATGGTATACGTGGAAGTACTGTATCCGGTAGCAGTGGAGAT
>JASHVW010000047.1 GCA_030044395.1 Verrucomicrobiia bacterium | reverse complement strand
TCCTAATTTCAATCCCACGATGCCCAACGAACCTATTGGTGGTGACAGCTACTGGTATGGTTCCCTGAACTACAGCATTCCCATCATTGAAAAAGACCAGGGGCCGAGTATCCGGTTCGAATTGTTCTACGATGTAGGAGACGTGGGATCTGGCAGTTATTCGTTCTCGGGCAATTTCGACGACAACTGGGGCGCAGGCATACTATTGGATATTCCGCATCTGGGACCTTTGCGTCTTGAATACGGCGTCCCCATCACCCATGATCAATACAACAGCAGCTCCGGCCAGTTCCAGTTCGGTGTCGGCTACCAACGTGAATTTTAAAATGTCATCCGGCCCAACCATCCTTCGATTCCTGATATCAACCCTCGTGTTTGGGACGGCCGCGTTGATGCGTTTCAATGCCGCTTCCGCGCCGGCGACAATTTTCCCGGCGACCCTGCCGCTTTATTTTGAAGCAAACGACGGTCAGGCCGGCTCTTCGGCGCAATTCATCGCACGCGGAAATCGTTCGGAATTTCTCATTTCCCCTGATGTCGCCGAACTGGTGCTCGTCAGACCCGGGGTGATACATTCATCCTCGTTGCGCGTTCTGGAGATGCGGTTTGTCGGTGCAGACCCCGGGGCGCAGATTTCCGGTGGCGGGGAATTATCCGGCAAGATCAATTATCTTATCGGCAATGATCCGGCTCGATGGCGGACCGGGGTGCCGACCTTCGCCAAAGTCCGAGTTACGAACATTTATCCGGGCGTCAATCTGGCGTACCACGGCAACGGCCGGCAGCTCGAATACGACTTCACGCTGGCGCCGGGGACAAGCCCGAATTTCATTGCGATTCATTTTAACGGCGTGGACAAAATCAGCATCAATGCCAACGGCGATATGGCTTTGAAAGCAGGCGATGAGGAGATTCTGCAACCCGGCCCGGTGATTTATCAAGTTGTCCAGGGAATCCGCAAAGAGATTCACGGCGGATTTAAATTGCTGGATGCCCGGACGATCGGTTTTTCCGTCGGTGATTACGACCACACTTTGCCGCTGGTGATTGACCCCATATTGAGTTATTCGACCTATTTTGGGGGGAATGGAAATGACGCGGCTGGGGCGCTGGCTGTGGACACGAGCGGCTTTGTTTATATGGCAGGCCAGACGACATCCACAGAGTTTCCATCAGGGAAGCCGATTTCCACGCCGGGGGCCTTTCAGACGACCTATCCGGGCGGAGCGTACACCGGGTTCGTGGCCAAATTCGACAATTTGGGAACCAATTTGATCTACCTCACCTACCTGGGCGGCGATGTTGATGATTTCGCCTCGTCAATTGCGGTGGATGGCTCAGGCAACGTTTATCTGACGGGCGCGACGCAGTCGCCCAATTTCCCTGTCACGACGAACGCGCTGTATCCACATATCGCTGGAATCTCAGCTTCGGGGAGCGGGTATCCGATTGACGCCTTTGTCACCGAGTTGAGTTCCAGCGGTTCAAATCTTCTGTTTTCGACGTACCTTGGTGGAACCGCATCGGATGGAGGTACGAGCATTGCTTTGGATTCGTCAGATGACATTTATGTCACCGGTTTTACATTTTCGACAAATTTTCCTGTAACGACCAATGCATTTCAAAGGCAATCGGCGGTCACGAATTGGAATTATCAGATTTACTACAACGCCAATGCTTTTGTGACCGAGATTGCCGCAGGGGGCGCCAAACTGCTCTATTCCTCGTATTTTGGTGGAATCAATTTTGACACAGGCGAAGGCATCGCGCTGGACAGATCAAATTATATCTATCTTACCGGTTTTACCGAATCGACCAATTTTCCAGTTAAAAATGCGATCATGCAAACCGTCGGCACCAATCTGGTCAATGGCAATTTAATGAACGGCTTAACGAACCAGGTCCCGATATTCAGCTACGACGCCTTTGTGGCCAAATTTTCCCCGGGGTTTACGAATTTAATTTATTCGACGTATCTGGGCGGGGGCAATGACGACGTGGGATATGCGGTAGCGGCCGACGGCGCCGGGAATGCGTATGTTGCCGGCTGGACGGATTCCACGAATTTTCCCGTTACACTCACGAATTTGCCACCGCTTCAGAATGGTCTTACGAACAATGTGCTTTACGGTTTCGTCATCACCAATGCCTTCGTCGCGCAAATCGTCTGGAACGGCACGAATGCCACCATCGGCAATACGGCGGTTTTCGGCGGCACGAATGCGTACAGCAGGGACATCGCGAACGGCTTGGCACTCGACGCTTCGGGCAATATCTTCGTGGACGGCTCGACCAGTTCGACGAATTTCCCGGCGGTTGATACGGGGCCGGACTTTTTGGCGGCGACCAATGCCGGGCAGGTGGACGCCTTTGTCATCGCGTTCAGCACGAATTTCTCGAGCGTGATATACTCGGGGTCGCTGGGCGGCTCGGGAGACGATGCGGCATACGCGATAGCGGTGGATGCGGCGGACAATGCGTACATTGCGGGCCAAACGTATTCGGTGAACTTTCCGACCAACAACGCGCGCCAGACGGTGCTCAACGGCACGGCCAATACGTTTCTTGCCAAACTTATATTAAACACGAATCCACCGCTGCTCTCCATCTCGGCGAGCAGCGGCCAGGACGAAGTGTCCTGGAGCGCCGGGTTGCCGTTTGAACCGGAAATTTCCCGGCTTTACGCCCTTGAATCCAGCAGCAATCTTCTCTCGACGAACTGGGCCGCGGTTTCGGCGACGCCGATTTTGAGCAATAATTGGTATTCAGTTGTCTTTAACCCGACGAATAGCGCGGGGTTTTTCCGCCTGGAGGCGGTTCACCCGTGACATTTAAATTGGCTGGAGCGATTAATTCTGTTTTTTTGTCCTGATGAAAATGATGTTACGAACGATTTTACCGGCAGTTGCGGCGGTGGCCCTAATGGGCAATTCCGCGATGGCGCAAGCCAAAATCGCCACGGTGGACGTGGCCAAACTGTTCAAGGATTATTACAAGACCAAATTAGCGCAGGCGGATTTGGACCAGCGCAAAGCGCAAATTGACAAGGACGAGAGCAGCATGTTGGATGATTTGAAGAAGGGTAACACCGATTATCAACAGCTCCTGGACGATGCCAACGACCAGGCGCTTTCGGCTGACGAGCGCACTGCCAAGCAACAGGCTGCGGATGCCAAGCTCAAAGAACTGAATGATTCCAAAGCGGCCTTAGACCAATACGATCGGTCGGCCCGCGCGAATTTGGCGGAGCAGATCCAGCGAATGCACGATAAAATCGTTGCCGACATTCAAGGCGCTGTCACGACGACGGCCAAATCGGGCGGTTACGCCTTCGTGCTGGATTCTTCGGCTCAAAGCGCGGCGAGCACGCCGGTACTCATTTATACCAGCGGCGATGCGGATTTGACCGAGCAGGTGCTCAAGCAATTGAACGCGGGCGCGCCGATTGACATCACGTCCCCCGCTTCCAGCACGACGGATTCCTTATTGACGGCTCCGCCTCCGTTGCTTTCGAATCCAAGCAGTCCGTAATCAGGCGGACTGCGGCTCTCCGAGCCGCGGCAACGCCCAAATATTTCGATGCTCGAAGG
>JASHVW010000427.1 GCA_030044395.1 Verrucomicrobiia bacterium | reverse complement strand
GTGGGCTTCGCCTGATTCCGGGTGGAGCGAAGGAGGACAGTCCATGTATGACTTTTGCGTGATGCAGGACGTGCCCGGATTGATCAACCTGATGGGCGGCACAACTAATTTCAACGCCAGCCTGGATAAGACAACAACCGACCTGGACGGTTTGGTCAATAATGAGCCGGGAAATCATTATCCCTACCTCTACGATTTCAGCGGCGAGCCGTGGAAATGCCAAAGCATGGTGCGGGCGGCCTTGACCAACTTTAGCAGTGCGCCAGACGGACTTCCCGGCAATGACGATTGCGGGCAAACAACCTCGTGGATGCTTTTTGAGAATATGGGATTTTATCCGGTCAATGCCGCTTCCGGCACTTATATGATCGGCAGCCCGTTGTTTGGCCGGATGACGCTCCATCTGCCGAACGGCCGCACCTTTAAGATTTCCACCAAAAATAATTCTGCATCCAACAAATACGTCCAGTCAGCCACGCTGAACGGCGCTCCGCTCAATGAGCCTTGCATCGCCTATTCGCAAATCATGGCCGGAGGCTCGCTTGCTTTTGTGATGGGTTCAACGCCATCTTCCTGGGCGTCTGACTGGCGCGGTGTGCCGTTGTCAGGTTTAAAGTAAATTAAGCGATTCATTCATGGAATCCTCATCTAAAATAAAAACAAGGTCTTTGGATGAATTGCGTCATACAAACGCTTCGTTATTCGCGGTGCAGGAAGCGTGTGAGCCGGTGCATATCGTGCTCAATGAAAAGACCGGCCATCCGATGGTCATTAACAACCGTACCGAGGCTTTGACCGATGCGAAGGCGAATGTCGCCATTTACGATTTGGACGGCAAGATCGCTTCCGAAAGCGATGTTAAAGTAACCGCCGCGTCCAGCGCCGTCACCGATTTAGGACTGCTCGCGCTGCCGGACAATCTTTCGCCGGTTTATTTTGTAAAATTGCAACTGCACGATGCCGACGGGCAACTTCTTTCGGACAATTTTTATTGGTATGCGGCGGCAACACATCCCGACAATATGCACGCGCTCAATCAATTGCCAACGGTCACGCTGGATGCGAAAGTCACGCGCTACGACACCGGCGGCAAATGCCTCTTGAACGTGACGCTATACAATCCGACCTCGCATATCGCAGTCATGGCGCACCTGCAATTGTGCCGGCAAAACTCTGGCGCGCGGGTGCTGCCGGTTTATTACACGGACAATTACGTTTCGCTGACGCCCGGAAAAAGCAAAACTGTCACCATTGAAGCCGCACAATCAGACCTCAACGGGCAAAAGCCGTTCATTGATGTTGATGGCTGGAATGTTGCGGTGAAACCTTGGTCGTCGTCGTCGCATGCCGCGGTAGCCTTAAACGAAGACGCGCAGGTGGATCATTGGCCCAAGACGGGACTGCCGATTGTTCCCTACACTTATGTTGATGCCCTTCAACCCGCCGCCAGTTTCAAGATCAGTTGCGTCGGCGATGACACTTGTGGGGTTTGTAATTTCAGGTCATTAAATGCCTCTGGTCGGCTGCACGGTGATTTCTTTTGCACGGTAATGTTTTCCCTGCCGGAGGCGAAAGGAACACGCCAGAAGAAATCGAAGAACATTTTGAAGGTAAAAAATTATAACAAAAAGGAATAAATTTTATGAAATTGACATCTATTTTTACAACTGCATTGGTGATCGTGTTACTGGTAGGTCTGGACGGTTTGCAGAACGCCATGGCAGAGGATAATGGTCTCGAGCGCACACCCGTTCTCGGCTGGAGTAGTTGGAGCTTCCTCCGCAGTGATCCCACGGCAGCGACGATCGAAGCCCAGGCGCGCGCACTGAAGAAGTCCGGCTTGCGGAAAATCGGTTACAAATATGTAAACCTTGATGACCATTGGTATGAATCTCCGGGTTCCAGCATCGATCCTTACGGCCGCTGGGTGACGGATTCATCGAGATTCCCGGCCCAAGGAGAGACCAATGGCATAGAGGTGGTCGCTGACTACATCCATAGTCTCGGGCTGAAGTTCGGAATATATGTTACACCGGGCATTCCCATGCTAGCGGTAAACAAGAACACGCCGATTAAAGGCACGCCCTGCACGGCCGCCCAGATCGCGGAACCGTCTAGCAAAGAGGCCAACTACAACGGCGGCGACATGGTCGAGATTAACTATCATAAGCCCGGAGCGCAAGAATACATCAATTCATGGGCAGACATGCTCGCGGCGTGGGGCGTCGATTACATCAAACTCGACGGCATCTGGAACGGCAACGTCGCTGACATTAAGGCATGGTCGAATGCCATACGGCAAAGTGGCCGGCCAATGGTCCTCGACGTCACACAAGGGAATTTCTCAGATGCCATCGCCCCAATATTGATGCAATACGCCAACCAATGGGAATTTGTGACCGACATCGAATGCTATGACTGCGACAAAGGCGGCAGCAGCTACCCGCTGACCAGTTGGGCCAATGTTGAGAAACGCTTCAACTATCTGACCGAGTGGCAGCCTTACGCTGGTCCGGGGGGGTTCAACGACTACGACTCCATCGAAGTCGGGAATGGCAACAATACTGGACTTACTCCAGCCGAGCGCCAGACTCAGTTGAGCCTGTGGGCCCTTGGAGCATCGCCCCTGATCCTCGGAGTTGACCTGACTCACCTCGACCCACCAGACCTGAAATACCTTAAAAACACTGCGATCCTCGCTGTTGACCAAGATTCAATCGCTGCTAAAAGGGTTCTCGATGCTGGCGACCGGCAAGTGTTCGCAAAGAAGGAACCGAACGGAGACGCGATTGTCGGTTTGTTCAACATCGGCGGGAAGAAGGAGAAAGTCTCCATACAAGCATCTGCCGTCGGCCTTCCGGAGAATGAACACGGCTATTCCGCACGGAACCTGTGGACAGGCAAGATGCAGAAACAAGGCGACACCATCAGTGCTATGGTGCCATCGCATGGGGTCGTCCTATACCGCGTCAGGGGGGCACTTTGACACCTGAATCCGGCATATTTCATGGCCTTCAGGATACGGGAGCAGCAGTGCTCGTGGAGTTTCTGGTTGATGTTGCTACTTTTAACGTTTGCGTGCCTTTGTTGTCATCCCCGGTTTTTCCTATATCCACCGCAAAGACCACATCCAAAAATGCTTACATCATTTCATGCAAAATACCTCCTCCAACCAAAGTGTATGACAGGCTCTAGCTTTTCAAATAATGGGCGCATTCTAAATCATCCATTTGGATGATTTAAATTAACTCCCAATACGGTAATTTGGCTCACTGTGCCAGATGAAACTTTGCAGAGCGAATCCATTTGCAAACGCTTAAACCACCAAAATTTTTTATGAAATTTGTATTTCCCACATCACAATATAAACTGACCGTGCTTTCCAGTCTTAAACAATCACAGCATGAATATCTTGAACAATCACAACATGAATATGAATAAAGCACTTACACTCATTTTTCTGGGGCTTGTTTTTCAACTGCCGGTTCGCGCCGCGGACACAAGTTCCACCGCAGGCGGCGGCTTGCTGGATTACGTCAACATCCTTCAGGGGACGGATTCATCC
>JASHVW010000426.1 GCA_030044395.1 Verrucomicrobiia bacterium | reverse complement strand
TTGCCGCGGGTGTCAAAGGAGCATTTACGCAAGGTTTGGGCGCTCGCGCGTCCTGGCAGCGGGGTTATTCCACGGAATGATGATTAACTTTGAGCCATTGTACGCGGTTTACCCTGCGGAGGCAGCGCCCATTGCACAAAAGGCCCTCAAGAGCAGGGATGCATCCCTGCAACATTTCGCAAGAACTCTCCTTGGCCAGTCGCGTGCGCAAGTTTACACCCTGACGCAGGCCGAGCGCTCGCTCTACCTCAACCTGAACTCGCCCTCTGATTTTTATCCTTGGGCTCACCCGGCGGGAGGTTCCTTCCGAACGCTTCGAGCAATGAGTTAATCAGAACCAGGCCCCGGCGGAAATCTTTGTTGGCGAACTGCTTTAAAATTCCCCACGTCCCTGGCGGCCTTGCTTTATATGCCTTCGTCAATGCGATGGCTTCGGGCAGGGACCGCGCAAAACCTTCCACGAGTTCCGGATCGATGGTTCCAAGAATCCGTGCCAGGACCACTATATTCCGGATTCCATGAATCGCCCCGGGCGTTTTTGCCGCATCGACGACAATCTCGATGACCTTGTCGGTTGAGCCGAGGGCACCCTTGAGAATGTCGAAAACGCGGCGGTCATGAAGTCCCTGAAGCACATCGTAGGCTGCGAGCAAGGCTTCGGCATGGTCGAGCGGTGCATTTTGGAGACGGGACTGCAATTCGGCGCGCGGGTCGCGCGTCGGCAGATTCAGAGGAATGGGTTGAGCCATGGTAGTTGGCCTGCCTGCGCCTGGCTTCCGCCATGACTGCGCTGTGGTGCGGCAAGCCGGCGCGGCAGGGAGGTGTTTAGCGTATGTTTATTGGTTTGTTGTTCCAGTTGGTTGCCCAAGATTTGTTCCCGGCATTTGGTAATCCTGGCGCTTCCATTTTTGTTCCACTTCGACTCCCGGCTTCGGCGTCGGCGTTCCAAAACGGGAATTGGTGCGGGGCAACGGATTCTCGCCAAGTTCGCCTAGCACACGCAGCCGAACGGAGGTTTCCTTGTATGCCGGCGTGTGCGTTATCTTGTCGGTGTGGCTGCTGGTAAGGCGGTTCACCGGGTTCTCGGTGGAGTTCATGGGCATGTAAAGCTCATTGCCATGCACGCGGTCGGTGACGACAGCTCGCACACGCACCTGGCCGTAACGCGAGACAAGCTGCACCCACGTGCCACTCCGAATTCCCCGCTTCGCGGCGAGCTCGGGCGAAACTTCGACGAAAACATCCGGCGTTTTCTCGCGAATCCCCTCGCAGCGATAAGTGAGGTTGCCTTCATGGAAATGTTCGAGCAGCCGCCCGTTGTTCAGGTGCAAATCAAACTCATGGTCCGTCGGGTCGGTGGGCTTGGAATAGCCAAGTGGGAACAGCGTGGCTTTCCCATCCGGGAAATTGAAGCATTTCGTATAAAGTAACGGCTGATCTGATCCGTCCTCAGCCACCGGCCATTGCAATGATTTGTATCCTTCCAGCCGTTCGTAAGTGACGCCCGCAAACAGCGGCGTCAGTGAAGCAATCTCCTCATAAATCTCGGACGGATGCCGGTAATGCCAGCCGGCGCCGAGACGATTGGCAACGTCCTGGATAATCCGCCAGTCAGGCCGGCTCTCACCCAATGGTTCAAATGCCTGATAGAGCCTTTGGATACGCCGCTCGGTGCTGGTAAAGGTCCCTTCCTTTTCCAGGCTCGGGCACGCCGGCAGGATGACGTCGGCAAAACGGCAGGTTTCGCTGAAAAAAATTTCCTGCACGACAAAGAACTCGAGCTTGGCCAGGCCGTCGTCAACAAAGTTGGCATTTGAATCCACGAGGCCGATTTCCTCGCCAAACAAATACATCGCCTTGAGTTTGTCCTGGTGAATTGCTTCGATCATCTCGTGGTTGTCGAGACCTTTGGACGTCGGCAGTTTGACTTGCCAATCTTTTTCAAAACGGGCGCGCACTTTAGGGTCATCCACGGATTGGTAGCCGGGCAGAAAGTTGGGCATTGCTCCATGGTCGCTTGCGCCCTGGACGTTGTTGTGTCCGCGCAAGGGATACGCCCCGGTTCCGGTGCGCATGTAGTTTCCGGTTACCAGCAAAAGATTCGAGATGGCGGTCGAAGCGTCCGAGCCCATGCTGTGCTGAGTGATGCCCATCGCCCAGAGGATGCAAACACCGTCAGCCTCCGCAATCATGCGCGCCACCTTTTCCAGGGTCGCCACAGGCAACCCGGATATCCTCGCGGCAAATTCGATCGTGAACGGCGTCAGACTTTTCTTATAATCCTCCAAACCATTCACCCATTGGTTGAGAAAGGAGGTTTTCGCCAATCCGTTTTCCAGGATATAGCGGGTGATTGCCGAAAGCCAGACGAGGTCGGTTCCCGGGTTGGGGTGCAGAAAGAGGTCGGCGCGTCGTGCCATTTCGTTCTCGCGCAGGTCGGCGACGATGAGCTTTTGGCCGCGCAATTTATGTGCCTGCTTGACCCGGGTCGCCAGGACGGGATGGCTCTCCGCGGTATTGCTGCCGATAATGAGCACCAGACCTGCGTTCTCAATGTCCTTGATGGATCCCGAATCGCCGCCGTAACCCACGGTGCGAAAAAGTCCCATCGTGGCCGGCGCCTGGCAGTAGCGGGAGCAGTTGTCCATATTATTGGTGCCGATGACTCCGCGCGCCAGTTTCTGCATCAGATAGCTCTCCTCATTCGTGCATTTGGACGAGGAGATGAATGCCAGCGAGTCCGGTCCGCTCCGGCTTTTGATTTCCTGGAAGCGGCGCGCCACCAGGTCCAGCGCTTCATTCCAGCTTGCTTCGCGAAACTTGCCATCCTCGCGGATCAACGGCTTGGTCAGCCGGTCCGCGCTGTTGACAAAATCCCACGCGAACTTGCCCTTAATGCAAGTCGAAATGCCGTTGGCTGGGCCTTGCAAGGGCGCCACCTTGAGAATGTGGCGATCTTTGCTCCAAATATCGAAGCTGCAACCCACGCCGCAATAAGTGCAGACGGTCTTGGTCTTGCGAATGCGGGACTCGCGCATGGCGGATTCAACTTCGGAAACCTTAAGGATGGAGCCGTAGCCGGTGTCCGGCTCGACGCCCTTGACGATATCAATCATGCCGTCCAACGCGCGCTTCGGCAGGTTCGTAAGAAATCCCGCATGGCCAATCATCGTTTTTTCCATCAATGCGTTGCACGGGCACACCGTGACACAATGGCCGCAGGAAACGCAGCTCGATTCGCCAATCGTCGAGCCCCCGTCCCACAGGACGCGCGGATGCGAGTCCTGCCAGTTGATCGAGAGCGTCTCGTTGACCTCGATGTTCTGACAGGCCTCAACGCATCGCCCGCAAAGGATGCATTGGCCGGGATCATAGCGATAAAACGGATTCGTCGAATCCACCTCGTACGGTTTAGGCTGGAAGGGGATTTTCTGGTGCTCGACCTCAAGGAGTTTTGTTGTGTTGTGGACGACGCAGTTCCCATTGTTATTGTCGCAGACCGTGCAGTAAAGCATGTGGTTGCCCAGAATTCGGTCAAACGCTTCCCGCTGGGCAGCCACCACCGGAGCCGCTTTCGTCGAAACCTTCATGCCATCCGCGACCGGGGTCGCGCACGATCGCACGAGTTGTCCGTCCACGCCGACGATGCACGTGTCGCACGTCTGGAGCGGGCCGAGCTGGGGATGATAACACACCTGGGGAATTTTGGCGCCTGTGCGGTTGAGAAGTTCCACCAGGCGCTCGCCGTTCTTTGCATCCGTGACGGTGCCATCAATCGTTACGCTAGCAGTCATAACATTTTTTCCACCGGCTTCGCCTTGCAATGCGGCGTGGTCGGTTGCTTGTGCCAGTACTGATCCTTTCGTTGAGTCGGCTATTGCCATGCGCAAGGCATTGATGAGTTCAATTTATCCACAACATTATCCCTTTGCAAGGTCAAGGGTGCTCCTTAAGGCGCTGCAGACAGGGATTTTTCAGCCCGTTGTGGCTGTCTTGGCAAGGGACATGGCAATAAACTGTTCGATCCATGATCCCAAGGGAAAAGGAATTGACGCCGGGGCGATTCCGGCCGGAAGAACCACAAAATCAGTCACCATCGTTGCCGGCTCAGCAACCACATAAATCCGACAGTGAATGCGAGACCGACGATGACGAAAAGCACGGCAAAAAGTCGCACCCTTTTCTGGTGATCGGATAATTTTCGTTTCCTCACCAAACGATGGCTATGAATTCCTGCAGTTTTCATTCTATCAATATTTCTGTCAGGCGAATAGGGACAGCCTGGGATTTCGCTGTCGTCGATGACCATTACCACTTCAAGCACGGCAGGCCATTCTTTCCATTGTCCACTCGCTTCCATTTGCCTTGCCCGAAAGTTGCTTGAATCTGCTGGATCCCATGAGCAATCCAGTCGAGGTTAAACGATAGCGTATTGTGAACGGATGGCTTTTCAGATATTGCAAATTAATAATCCTTTATTGGCCTTGATTTTAATGAGCCGGATGGCGGTGAAAACGCTCAATTTGGCAGCGTTAAACCATTGCGGCAAACATTCTTGCAGCGTCCGCCTCGCCGTTGCTGCTTGCGTCGTGTCGAGGGGCATATCATTTCTCAAATTGGGACGGTGTGAACGATTTGGCCGACGGTGCCAGTTAATTGAAACCGGCTGCTGGAAATGATTGTGCCGCCGCTGGCAATCATGCTGCAGGCAATGGTGACGCCAATCAAACGCGCAAAACTTCAACTTGCTTCGGGGGAAAAAGAAACATAATGTGGGAAAACCCGAAGGCGGGGTAGCCAAGTGGTAAGGCAGGGCTCTGCAAAAGCCTCATTCGTCGGTTCGATTCCGACCCTCGCCTCCAAACCTAAGCAGTTGGAACTGAAAGGTTTGGTTAGCTTCCACAAATGAGTGCCAGCGGAAGTGCCAGCACGATTTAACTCTGGCCTGCCCTGCATAACTCCCACCTGCTCCCTACCGGAGTCGAGATCAATCGTCGTAACCTCATCACCGCCAACAAAATTATGAGACAGCGATACAGATTGTATAAAAGAAAAAAAGGCGGACGCTACTACATTCACGACGACGTGACCGGCAAGCAGGAAAGTCTTGGCACGAGTGACCGTGCCACC
>JASHVW010000046.1 GCA_030044395.1 Verrucomicrobiia bacterium | reverse complement strand
ACGCGATTGGAAAGTGACCTGGTGGAACTGCTCGACGCCAGCGTCAGCGGTGCGCTGGACAAAATCGAGTTGAAATGGAAACCGCAAGCATCAGTTTGCGTGGTGATGGCCAGCGGTGGTTACCCGGGTAGTTACCCCAGAGGAAAAAATATTTCAGGAATAGACACGGCGAACGCGCTGCTGGACACAAAAGTTTTTCACGCCGGAACGGTGTTGAAAGACGATCAAATCGTCACGAGCGGCGGTCGTGTTCTTGGAGTGACGGCCCTGGGCAAAGATTTAAAAGCCGCTCAGACCGCGGCCTATGCAGCCGTGGGAAAAATTCATTTTGACGGCGCGCACTTCCGCCGCGACATCGCCGCGAAGGCGCTGGGGCGATTTTAAATGTTAAAATTTGCCGCTCGTAACGGGCTTGTTCTCGCTTCTTTACTTTCGAGCGATTATCGCGCATTTTAGCACCAGAATGACACGAGTTTTCTCGAATTGGCTTTCTGCCATCTTGTTTTTGGCCGCCGTCTCTGCGTCGGCGCAATCGGCCGACAATGCGCTGGCCAAGTCCGCTGTCCTGGACGGCAGCGTGGCGTACCTTCGCATCGGCGTCGTGGGACAGAATCTGTCGGCGGAAATCCAGTCGGCGGAGCAGACAATGGCGGCCACGAACAATATCGCGGGAACAGTGCTCGATTTGCGGTTCGCGGGCGGCGACGATTTGGGTTCGGCGAAGGCGGCGGCGGATCTTTTCACGCAGGGAAAATTGCCGGTTGCCGTCCTGATCAATAATGAAACGGCCGGCGCGGCGGAAAAATTGGCCGCGGATTTGCGCGCGGCCAAAGCCGGCTTGATTTTCGGAAGTTCAACGGATCTGAAACCGGACATTTCCGTTTCGATTAGCGCTGACGCCGAAAGGAAGTATATGCGCAATCCTTACGGAATCGTTTCCACGAATCAAATCGCCTCGGCTTCGACCAATGATTTTCTGCCTTATATTGACCACACCACCGAGGCGGATCTCGTGCGCGAGAAAATCAAGGACGGCGACCAGGACGCGGACTTCGCGCCGCCGTCGGCTTCCGCGCCGCAGGAGCCGTTTATCCGCGACCCGGTCCTGGCGCGCGGCATGGATTTCATCAAGGGTTTGGCTGTTTTGCGATTATCACATTCCTGATCCCTGATTTCAGATTGACGATTGGCGTCTGACGATTCACCTTGAATCTTTGCGCGGGATGAAAACCATCTTATTTATATGCACCGGCAACGTTTGCCGCAGCCCCATGGCCGAGGGATTTTTCCGCAAGGCCACCAGCGGCAACGGGGAATTTCGCGTTATGTCGGCGGGCCTCGGCGCGGTGGACGGCCAGCCACCCACCCCGCACTCGGTCAACGCGATGAAGGAAATCGGCGTTGATATTTCCGCCCAACGCAGTCGCGCGCTCACGGCCGATCTGGTCCGCCAGGCTGATTACATCTTTGGCATGACCCACGCCCACGTGGACACCATCGGGCTTTTGTATCCGGCCGCTGCTGAGAAAACTTTTTTGCTGCGCGAATTTGACGATTCGCTCGACCTGTACGAAAAGGACATTCCCGATCCGATCGGCAGCCCGTACGATGTCTATGTGCATTGTCGCGAACAAATCGGACAAGGCATCACTTCCCTGTTAAAATTTATGGAACAACACGCCATCCTTACGGCGCATGGCGCCAAAATATCCTTCGTCAATTTCGCTGTCGGCGCGGACCACGGCGGATTTGAGCTGAAAGAAAACCTCAAGGCCCATCTCCTCTCTCGCGGCCTTACTCTCAAAGATTTTGGGGCTACGACCAAAGATTCCGCGGACGATTATCCCGATTTTGCCCAGCCGGCCGCGCAAGCCGTCGCCGACGGCGCCGCCGAGCTGGGGCTGCTTTCCTGTACCAGCGGCGTCGGAATTTGCATCACCGCCAATAAAATCCCCGGCGTGCGCGCCGGTCAGGCGTTCCATGAAAAAGACGGCGACTTGATGCGCCGGCACAACGACGTGAACGTCCTCTGTCTAGCCGGTGACACCAACCCCGACTTGGCCAGGAGAATTCTCGACGCCTTTATCGCAGCGAAATTTGAAGGCGGGCGCCACGAGCGCCGCGTCAACAAACTGGACCTCCGCCTCGCGCCGGCGCAACTGAGGTTGCGGAACGTGGATCCCGCCGTCGCCGAAGCCGTCCAGCGCGAGAAATCGCGCCAGCAGGAAAACATCGAATTGATCGCCAGCGAAAATTTTGTCAGCCCTGCCGTGTTGGAAGCCCAAGGCTCCGTGCTCACGAACAAATATGCCGAGGGTTATCCGCGCAGACGCTGGTATGGCGGCTGCGAAAACATTGATGTCATTGAACAACTGGCGATTGACCGCGCGAAGAGAATTTTCGGCGCGGAACACGCCAACGTCCAGCCGCATTCCGGCAGCCAGGCGAACATGGCGGTTTATTTCGCCGTGCTCAAGCCTGGCGACAAAATGCTGACGATGGACTTGTCGCACGGGGGGCATTTGACGCACGGCAACAAGGCCAATTTCTCCGGCAAATTTTTTGAAATCGCACATTATGGCGTTCGCCAAAGCGATGAGCGGATTGATTATGACCAGCTCGCGCACATGGCCCGCCAGCACAGGCCCCGAATGATTACGGTCGGCGCGAGCGCCTATCCGCGCGTGATTGACTTTAAGGCGATGGGTGAAATCGCCCGCGATGTCGGCGCGTATCTGCTGGCGGACATCGCGCATATCGCCGGATTGGTCGCGGCCGGCCTGCATCCGAGTCCGATGAAGCACGCCGATTTTGTGACCACGACCACTCACAAGACGCTGCGCGGCCCGCGCGGTGGTTTGATCTTGTGCCGCGAGAAATTTGCCAAAGAGATTGATTCGCAGGTTTTCCCAGGCATCCAGGGTGGTCCGCTGGAACACATCATCGCCGCAAAGGCGGTTTGCTTTCATGAAGTCATGCAGCCGGCTTTCAAAGATTATCAGCGGCAAATTGTGAACAATGCCGCGGCGTTGGCCGACGGCATGAAACACAACGGCTATCGCCTCGTCAGCGGGGGCACGGACAATCACTTGATGCTGGTGGACGTCGGCGCAAAAAATCTGACGGGCAAGGACTGCCAGATTGCCCTTGATGAAGCCGGCATTACCGTCAACAAAAACACAATACCATTCGAGACACGCTCGCCATTTCAGGCGAGCGGGATCCGGTTGGGAACCCCGGCGGTGACGACCCGCGGCATGAAGGAAACGGAGATGGCCGCCATCGCCGACATGATTTCGGAAGTGTTAATGGATATTAAGTCACTTGACATGGCGGCCAAAGTGCGCCAACGTGTCCGTGAGTTGACTGCGAAATTTCCCTTGCCGTATTGAGGACACACGCTCAAACGCCAGGCCAAAAATAATAATCCAATTTGAACTGTTCCGGTCGGCCGCCGTCGAATGCTTGACGGCCCGTGCCGCGGGAAAGCCAGCCAGCCGGAACCATTTTTTATATGCCACGAGTTTCTACAAAAAAAAGCCGCGCCAAAACCGCCGCACGCGAACCGGCGGGTGAAACGCCGGAATTGAGGAACGGCAAGGACGGCGCCCCTCCGGCGGAAGCCGTGGAAGCGCCGTCGGTCCCTGAACCGGCCGAATCCGAGCCGGAATTACTGCCGCCTTCCACCCCCATCGAACCCTCCGGCGACACGGAAGAATCCGTCAAGGCCGAAGTCCCCGAAGACCGGGAGCGCCGCGGCTTTCAACGCGACAAAATCGCCGCTTCCCTGAACATCGCCAAATTGCAGGCGATGAACATGACCGAATTGAACACGATGGCTCGTGAACTGGGCGTTGAAAATTTCGGCACCATGCGCAAGCACGAGGTCATTTTTCACATTCTCCAAAAGAATGCCGAGCGCGCCGGCGTTTTGTTTTCCGAAGGCGTGCTCGAAGTGCTGCCGGAAGGCTTCGGCTTTTTGCGCTCGCAAAGCTTCAACTATTTGCCCTGCCCGGAGGATATTTATATCTCGCCGTCGCAAATCCGGCGGTTCGACTTGCAGACGGGAAATCTCATTGCCGGACAAATCCGACCGCCTAAGGAAAAGGAAAAATTTTTCGCGCTGCTCAAAGTCGAAGCGGTGGACGGCGAAGACCCGGACAAGGCCAAGGAAAAGACCCTCTTCGACAACCTCACGCCGCTGTTTCCGAACAAGCGCTTTATTTTGGAAACCGCCGCCGAGGAACTGAATACGCGTGTTTTGGATTTGGTTTGTCCCATCGGCAAGGGGACCCGCGGCCTCATTGTCGCGCCGCCGCGCACCGGCAAGACGGTTCTGATGCAAAAAATCGCCAACGCGATTTTGAAAAACAATCCCGAGGCCTACCTGTTCATCCTGCTGATTGACGAACGCCCCGAGGAAGTCACCGACATGGAACGCAGTTGCAAAGGCGCGGAGGTGATCTCCTCCACCTTTGACGAACCCCCGGAGCGCCACGTACAGGTGGCCGAAATGGTCATCGAAAAAGCCCGCCGCATGGTCGAGCACAAACGCGACGTCGTGATTTTGCTCGATTCCATCACGCGCCTCGCCCGGGCTTACAACACCATCCAGCCCCATTCCGGCAAAATCCTGTCCGGCGGCGTGGACGCCAACGCGTTGCATAAGCCCAAACGGTTTTTTGGTGCGGCGCGCAACGTCGAGGAAGGCGGCTCCCTGACGATCATGGCAACGGCGCTGGTGGATACGGGTTCGCGAATGGATGAAGTGATTTTTGAGGAATTCAAGGGCACCGGCAACATGGAGGTGCATTTGGACCGTGCGCTGGTTGACCGCCGGATTTTCCCGAGCATCAATATCGAACGTTCCGGCACCCGCAAGGAAGAATTGCTCTATCATCCGGACGAATACAATCGTGTGGTGATTCTGCGCCGCGCCCTCACCGGGGTGCCTCCGGTGGAAGCGATGGAATTGATGTTGAACAAGCTTAAAAAGACCAAAAGCAACATCGAATTTCTGCTGCAAATGAGCGTCAGTTGAATTGTTTGCCGGAGCGCGGGGTCCCTGACCCGCGGAAACGTCCGACTTTTCGACACCACCGGATGCTCTAAACGTCTTGTGCGTGAGAAGACCGCTGCGGTTCAATGACCCGCTCTCCGGGCAGCTTCAAAGGGTGCGTTCCCGTTCTTCGGTTCCAACTTCAGGCTTCACTCACCTGTCCGCTTCCATCCCACAGCAAAAACGGCTGTTCTTTTCCTATCATAGGCAGGGCAAAAAATGTCAAGCGATTGGCAACGACGGGAGAGAGCATTTTCAGCCCACGGTTACAGTAATGCTGAAAATGAAATTTAGGCAACAGGCTTTCAACGGCAACAACGGCGCGAAAGTTTTCGTCGCCGGGCTGAGTTACAAGGCCGCGCCCGTGGAGGTACGCGAGCAACTCGCCGTGCGTCGCCCGCATCTGTCCTGTTGCGAGTGCCGCCTCAAATTGCGCGGCAACCTTTCCGAAGTCGTGCTCCTCTCCACCTGCAACCGCGTCGAGATATATGGCGTGACATCAGAAGTGAATCCTGACGTGCGGGCGCTTTTCCGACAATTGGCCGGAAATGACTTTGATTTTTCACCATATCTCTACTTCAAGGAGGATGATGAGGCGGTTAACCATTTGTTCTCGGTCGCCAGCGGGCTGGACTCCATGGTGCTAGGCGAAACGGAAATTACTGGCCAGGTCAAGCACGCTTACCTCACGGCGCAGGAAGCCCGGCTTACCGGACGGATCCTCAACCGCATCTTTCAGTCCGCGCTTCAGGTGGCCAAGGAAGTCCGGACGCATACGGCCATCGGTCGCGGCGCTACTTCCGTCGGCAGCGTGGCGGTGGAATTGGCCGAAAAGATTTTTGACCGCGACCTCAGCGAAAAAGTGGTGATGATCATCGGCGCCGGCAAAATGGGCGAGGCCTGCGTGCGCCATCTGGCAAAACGCGGCGCGAAGACGGTGCTGGTGTCCAATCGCTCC
>JASHVW010000425.1 GCA_030044395.1 Verrucomicrobiia bacterium | reverse complement strand
GCCAACGCCATGAGCCGGAATCCCAAACCAGAGCGCGGATGTCCCAGCCGCAGCGCACGCGATCCAGGGGAGGGGTTGGGCAAAATACAAAGGTGGAGGATGGAGGATAGGCGGTGAAGGAGAGCAGAAAGCGAGACGGCGCGGTTCGCAAGGGGATTGGAATTGAAATAAAGCATGTTATTAAGATCGCATCTTCTTTCCCAGCCCTCTGCTCCAGAAGAATTTGACATTTTTGAAGCCGGCTGGTTGATCCTTTGCACGGCTGCAAACCGTGGCACGGCCGTACTTTTAAGTCAATGAAGTTTGGCGAAAATTATATTGGCCTCTTCCAAGGTTTCCTTCGAGCCAATGTCATACCAGGTGCCTGGAACGCGCCAGGTGTAAAACGGCACGCGGGGATAAAGCCACTGCACCAACCGGCCCGGCTGGTCGGGATTGTTTCCCTCGGCAACATATTGGCGGATCAGCGGCACAGTGGACCGGGGATAATAATACAGCCCGATGCCCGTCAGGGTCGTTGTCGGGTTTTTCGGTTTTTCCTCGAAAAAAACAATCCGCCCGTCGTCGTCAACCGAAATGGAATTGTACTTTTTGATTTGTTCGACATCGCCGACATCATAGAGTGCCAGGACCGGCGAATTTTTCTCGCGGATAAATTTTCCAAAACCGTCCAGCGGTTCGCTGAACAAATTGTCCCCCGCCACCACGATCAAATCATCATCCAGACGGTGCGTTTCAAGGACATGATGGATGTCGCCAATGGCCCCCAATTTGTTGGTGTCATCCGTTGAACCGTCATTGACGATCGTAAATTCGAATCTTGATCCCCCGGCGCGGCGCTCGTCGGCCCATTTTTGGAAATGGGTGGCGAATTTGGCGTTGGTCACCACGAAAATGCGTTCGATTCCCGCGACGGATGCGAGATTGTCGAGCACATAGTCAATCATCGGCTTGCCTGCGACGGGGAGAAGCGGTTTGGGTTGGGTGAGGGTGAGCGGATACAACCGCGTGGCATAACCCGCGGCAAGAATAATGACATTCATTATCGTCTATTGGATTGTTCAACCTTGGCCATTAACGGCGGCAGAAAATACGCTGAAAGAGGCGGCGGTTCAACTCCATTAACCATTCTTTTTGCTTTCAAACAAACTCGGGGCGGAGGCGCGGGCCAAATCCTGGCAGCGCGCATAAATCTCCGAGGCCGATTCGGATTGGAGCGCAAATTCCGCGAGCGACTGCGCTTCGCTTAATTTCAGCCGCCGGATGATATATTTGACCTGCGCCACGACCGTCGGCGCGGCGCTCAATTCATCCACTCCCATTCCCACGAGCAAGGCAGCCAGAACCGGGTCGCCGGCAATTTCGCCGCAAACTCCCGCCCAGATGCTGTTCCGATGCGCCGCGTCCACCGTGGTCTTGATGAGACGGATGATGGCGGGATGCGTTGGTTCGTAAAGGTGCGAAACCCGTTCGTTCGTCCGGTCGGCGGCGAGGGTGTATTGGATCAAATCGTTGGTGCCGATGCTGAAAAATTTGACGTGTTTGGCCAGGGCGTCGGCGATGAGCGCGGCGGAGGGAATCTCGATCATCGCCCCGATTTTCATTTCTTCATTGAAGGAAACGTTTTCAGACCGCAATTCCGTTTTGCATTTTTCGACGAGGGCGTTGGCCTGTTTCAATTCATCCAGGCCGGAAATCATCGGATACATCATTTTAACCTTGCCGGCCGTGCTCGCGCGGAGGATGGCCCGAATCTGGGCGCGGAACATTTCCGGCTGCGCCAGGCAGAACCGGATGGCGCGCCAGCCCAGGAATGGGTTCATCTCCTTCGCCAGTTGCAGGTGCGATGCGAATTTGTCCCCGCCCAAATCCACCGTGCGGATAATCACCGGATGCGGCTTGAGGGCGGCGGCGACGTCGCGATAAACCTTGTATTGCTCTTCTTCGGTCGGGAGACTCTCACGATTAATAAAGAGAAATTCGGTGCGAAAAAGTCCGACGCCTTCCGCGCCATGGGCCACCACGGCTTCGACGTCATTTTGGTCTTCGATATTCGCGGAGAGGACAATGATTTTGCCGTCGAGGGTGACGGCGGGCTGCGTTTTGATCTCGCGGAGCTTTTCTTCGAGGGACGCCTTGATTTTCGCAAGTTGGCCGTATTCAAACAGCGTCTGGTCGGTTGGATTGATAATGACGGTGCCGTTGTAACCATCGACCAGCGCGTAATCGCCGCTGTCCAGTTCCTCACTGACGGTCTTCAAACCCACCACCGCTGGAATACCGAGGGAGCGAGCCATGATGGCCGTGTGGGAGGTTTGGCCGCCGATGTCGGTGGCGAATCCCAGAACCAGTTTTGTATTCAGCTGCGCCGTGGTGGAGGGGCTTAAATCATGGCTGATCAAAATGCACGGCTCGGTGATATGGTGAAGGTCAAACTCATTTTTGACTTCCAGCAAATTGTCCAACACGCGGCCGATCAAATCATGCATGTCGGCCGCGCGTTCGCGAAGATATTCGTCGTCCACGCCCGAGAGCGCCGCATGATAACGTTCCGCCACGGAATGAAAGGCATATTCGGCGTTGACTTTTTGTTCGCGAACAAGGCGGATGACTTCGTCCACCAACATCCGGTCTTCGAGCATGAGCAGGTGCGCTTCAAATATATCTCCTTCCTTCGCACCCATTCTTTCGACCACTTTGCGCTGCACTTCTGAGATCTGCCTGCGTGTCTGCGCCAGGGCCTTTTCGAACCGCTCCACTTCGCCGACCACCCCGTCCATCGGCATCTCCCGTCGAACAACCAGATGGCGGGTGCGGCGAAGGACGAGAATCTTACCCCGGCAAACCCCTGCTGAGACGGGAATACCGCGATAGATTCGTTCCCCTTTAATCTGGGTTGACATGGTGTCTAAGAGATAGCCCAGGTTGGGCCAATTGAAAAGGAAATCCAAAGCAAAAATCCAACTTGCCCGGCGTGGGCGGATGACTTATCGTCTTTTGTCTGTGCCAGAACAATTTAAGCCAACCGAAATTATCCGCGGCCGGTGTGCCGGCGCGGAGCTTTGTCCGTTGAGCCGCGTTCCTGCCGGTGCGACCGTTTGCATCAAGGCCCTGGCGCCGGAAGCGCGCGAACAGTTGCATGCGCTCGGCTTGCATGAAAAGCAGGAAATGAAGCTGTTGAGTCGCGACGCCGGTTTCGTCTGCGAAGTGTGCGATGCCCGGCTGGATTTAAATGCAGAGTTGGCGGAGGCGATTCTGGTGGAACTGCCGGTGCGCCAGTTGAAGAATTTGATGACGGGCGTGGCGGCGCCGGAAGGGAAGCCGTTGCGGCTTGCGCTGCGAATTTTCCTCTTTTTGGCGGCAGCCCTGGTTGCGGGGATTTTGGTCTGGCAGGGTGTAACGGCTCGAGGCAATCCCAGCCCGACACCCAATATGAATCCAACGTCGGCGGCATTGGATATTGCCGTCCTGGTTTTTCGCGAGGGCCTGGAGTCCATTCTGGTGCTGGCGGCCATCGTTGCCAGCATGAGGGGGGGGCGGCAATCGTTTCGCAAACCAATCATCAGCGGGGCGTTCGTCGCCTTCTTGGCGACGTTGGCGACGTGGTTCATCGCGGTTGGGATTGTCAAGGACCTCGGAAACGATGTTTCAGCGTTGAATTTGCAGGCGGCGACGGGATTGTTGGCCGTGGTGGTGCTGCTGGTGGTGATGAACTGGTTTTTCCACAAGGTTTATTGGGGTGGCTGGATTGCAATGCACAACCGCAACAAAAAGAAATTGCTCTCGAGCGCCAACGAATCGGAGATCTCCGCGCGGCGGCTCATTTGGGGACTGGTCCTGCTTGGTTTTGCGTCGCTATACCGCGAGGGTTTTGAAGTCGTATTATTTTTGCAGACGTATTACTTGCAGATGGGAGGAAGGATTGTTTTTGCCGGCGCGATGGTCGGCCTGTTTTTCACAGGCATCGTGGCGTTACTGACGTTTGTGCTGCACCAGCGTTTGCCGTATCGGAAAATGCTGATTTTCACCGGTATTCTGCTCGGGATCGTGTTGCTCGTGATGGTGGGTGAGCAAGCGTTCGAAATGCAACAAGCCGGATGGATTGGCGTCACGACGATTCATTCGCTGGAGAAGACGATTCCGGCATGGGCGGGCGTCTGGTTCTCGGTTTATCCGACGGTGCAAACACTGGCCGCCCAGGCCATTGCGCTGGTCTTGGTGGCTGGTTCGTATTTTGCCGCGCGCTGGCAGAGCGGCAAGTTGGACGCCGAAGAAGAATTGGCCGCGCAGGTATGACGCAGGTATGATTTTCGCCGTCGAGGGGATATTGGTCCAAATCGAGCGAGACGACTTTGATTTCGCGCGGCCGGATGAGAGTTTTTCCGGGCAATTCACGGGTGACGAAAATGCCCGCGTGTTGCCGGATGGCCAACGCCGTGCTGATGGCGTCGCCCGCTGACCGTCGTTTTTATTGGCCGGCGGCATCGCCGTCTTTCCCAAGGCCGATAAAATTCAAGCGGAAAATACTTAATAAAATATTATACAAATCTCCCCGTTCCAGTGTCTATGGAATGAAACCAAAAGACCGTGACCGGCGACGAACATTTAGAGTGGTTTGAAAGATTTTACGACGCGAAGGCGGCGGGCCTGATTCTTTACGGGCGCGCCTTGGGGCTTGGCCATGGCGAAGCAGAGGATGTCTTGCACGAAACATTCCTGGCGGTGATGCGAATGCCCGAATTTCCGCGCGAGGCGGAGCATTATTTTCTCCGCAGTTTCCGGAACCGGGCGTTGAATTACAAACGGACGTTATGGCGGCGGTTGGCGCGGGAGCTGGAGTCGGGCCGCTGGTTTGAGAAATCGCCGGAAGAAAATCCGGCGGCGGATGCCGCCATGCACGCGCTCGCTGAATTGCCGCTGGAGCAACGTGAAGCGATCGTGCTGAAAATTTGGAACCGCTTCACTTTTGAAGAAATCGGCGGACTCCTGGAAATTTCGCCAAACACGGCGGCGGGACGTTACCGCTACGGTTTGCAAAAAATAAAATCCCAGTTGAAAGGAGCAAATGATGAACGAGAACGAAATGAAATCATTGGAAAACCAATTAGGTTCACTGCGTCCACGCCGTCCGTCGGCATGGCTTAAATGGCGGATTTTCGGCTCGCGCGCCGTTTGTGTGCCGCGCGCGGCCAAACTTGCCGGCTGGGCGACGCCGCTGACGGCTTCCGCCGTGCTCGCTTTTTTAATTTTGGGATCGGCAAGTTCCATTCCTTCAGGCGCTTCGAGCGGGGCCCCGGTCCTGGCAATGATGAGCAACCAGGAATACGCCGTCTTCGAAACCAGCCAGCAATCGGTCCAGAACAATTTGCCGCTGTTCACTTTTGATTGGACAAACCATGGTGTTTCGAATTCTAATATGCGTTCTTTTTTAGAGCACAACTGATTGGTTTGGAATTGATTTGTTTGGATTAGCAATGAACAACGACAAAGCGAAATCGCAAAACGGAAAAGCAAAATCGGGCAAGCCGACCCCAGGGCTGGACAAGGCGGCAAGCACCCCTGCGAAAGCGGCGCCGGTTTCAACCAGGGCTGAATCCGGCCCGCCAAGGCCGGCGAAAGTTCCCCCGCTGTTTCGGAGAATTGATTGGGTGGCCTTAATCATAACGTTCGCGGTGGTTTGGGTGGCTTATCTGTTTATGCTCGCGCCGGACGAGACGCTGGAGGACTCGGGCGAATTATGCACCGGCGCGTTTTACGCCGGCATTCCGCACCCGCCGGGATATCCGTTTTGGTCCATCTATTCCTTTTTGTGGACGCACTTCTTGCCGATGGGCAGCGTGGCCTGGCGGGTGGAAGTGGGCGAATCCTTTGCGGCAGCGCTGGCCTGCGGGTTGGTGGCCTTCATGGTTTCGCGCGGCAGCAGCATGTTGATCGAAGGGCTGCAGGAGTTGAAGGAAATGAGCCGCCAATGGGAAAGCGCCATTTGCATCATCTGTGGCATCACGGCGGGGTTGCTGCTTGGCTTCGATGATTTTACCTGGAGGGAGTCGGTAGTCATCAACCGTATTTCACTCTTTGACGTTCCCTGGTTGATGCTCGTCGTGTTGTGCATCATGCGCTGGATTTATGCGCCGCACCAATTGCGTTATCTGTTTGCATCGATGTTTTTCTTCGGCATATGCGCGACGATTCATCAAACGATGCTTTGTGCGGCCATGGGCATCGAAGTGGCCATTGCCATGGCGCACCCGCGATATGGGCGCACCTTTTTCCTGGGGAACAGCGTTATTTTTCTGGGAGGTTTGATACTCATCAAGAGCGGCGTGGTTCCGGCATTCAACGGATTATCGCCGGTGTTACTGGCCATCTTCTTTATCGTGGGAGTTTTGTCCGTCGCGGCTTACGTTTGGCTGGCGATTCTGAGCCGGGAAGGTTTCAACGAACTTTGCCGGGACGGCGCATTAACGGCGAGTTTTCTATTTTTGTGCGCGATACCCAGCCAGGGGGTGCCTTGCGCCTTTCTTTGTTTCGTGGCGTTGGTGGCGTTCGGGGTGTTGGCGTGGAACACGCGGCGTGTTGACCTCGGCTGGGTGATCGTAACCGTGTGTGCCGTCCTGTGGATTTTGGGTGTTTCATTTTATTTTTACGAGCCGATTGCCGGAATGACCGATCCGCCGATGCAATGGGGATATCCAAGGACCGTGGAGGGCTTTTTCCACGCACTGTCACGCGGACAGTATGAGCAGGATGTTCCCACCAACATTCTCGCCAATCCGGGGCAGTTCATCCAGCAATTGGGAATGTTGATTGCCGGTTTGGCCACTTCCTTCAGTTGGGTCAATCTATTAATCGCCCTGATGCCTATCCTGTTCCTTGTCAAAATGCAAAAACGGGAGCGGGCCTGGCTGGTCGGGTTGATGGCAATTTATGCCTGCGTGGGCGTGCTTTTAGTCATCTTGATGGATACGACGCCTGATCGCCAGACGGCCGAGGAGAACAAGGTCTTTTTCACCGCCTCACACGCAATCGTGGCAATTCTTATCGGGTACGGACTTGCGCTGATGTCGGCCTACATGGCGACACATTACAGGAATTTTCGCACGATGGGATTGGCGGTCGGGGTGGTTTCATTGGTTCCGGGCGGCCTGGCCCTTTACGACAACGTGAGCACCACGTTTTATGGCGGTGCGGGTTTGTTGAAGTATTACACCATCTTCGTCCTCTTCTTCGTACTGGCGGCCGCCATTGTGCTAACGGCTTTGGCCGTGCAACGGTATTTGAAACTCAAGGAGAGCACTTCGCCGGATGACCGTTTTCTCTTTCAAATGTTCGCGGGGGGGGCGTGTGTCATGTTGGCGTTGTCCGCTTACCTGTCATTTTTGAGCGGCGACCGATTAAGCGTCCATGAAATGTCCCGCACTCTGCCACGGCTGTTTTCGCCGCATCAGTATGGCTTGCCGGTGATCGGGGGGTTTTGGCTGGTGGCCATCGTGATTGCTTTTATCGGGGCGCTGTTTCTTTACCGCAACCGGGCGCCGGTGGCAATCACTCTGGCTTTGTTTGCCATAACGCCGGGTTATTCGATCATGACTCATTGGGCCAAATGCGAGCAGCGCAACCACTGGTTTGGCTATTGGTTCGGACACGACATGTTCACGCCGCCATTTGGCATTTATCCGGATATGGCGCGCAACGCGATTCTATTCGGGGGCACGGACCCGGGCCGGTTTTGTCCCACCTACATGATTTTTTGCGAGAGTTTCGTGCCGCCGAGCTGCAAGCCGATGGATCCGGATTTTAATCGCCGCGACGTGTATCTGATCACGCAGAATGCCCTGGCGGACAACACTTATTTGGACTATCTCCGCGCGCAATACTTCCGGAGCGCGCAAATTGATCCGCCGTTTTTCAGCCAATTGATTGATTATGTTGCGAGCCTGGCGCATTGCGAAGACAGTCCGCTTGTTCACAGTCTTTCGGACGTGGCCTACCACTGGCTGGATGTGCCTTTTACCAAGCGGGGTGCGGCCATTGAGAAGCGGTGGCGCGCCGAGGGTGTTTATCCGCCCAAGGAAATTTATATTCCGTCGGCTGACGATTCGGAAAAAAGTTTTCGCGAATACACGGACGACGTGGCGGAACGGCAGGCGGAAGGCCGGCTTGAGCCTGGCGAAGACGTTCATGTCGGCGCCGATGGCAGGGTGTCGGTTTCGGGCCAGGTGGCGGTGATGATGATTAATGGACTGCTCTGCAGAGTGATTTTCGACCACAACCCGACGAATGAGTTTTATGTCGAGGAAAGTTTTCCGCTGGAATGGATGTATCCCTATGAGACGCCGTATGGCATCATAATGAAAATCAACCGGCAGCCGGTCGTGACTTTTCCGGACGATGTCTATACCCAGGACCACGAATTCTGGAGCAAATATTCCGACCGGTTGATTGGTAATTGGATTACGTATGACACAAGCGTCAATCAGATCACCAACTGGGTGGAACAAGTTTATCTGCGGAGCGATTACACCGGCTTCAAGGGCGACTTGAAATTCATCCGGGACGAGGACGCGCAAAAGGCATTTTCCAAACTGCGCAGTTCGCAGGCGGGGATGTACGCGTGGCGGTTGCATTTGTTGCTGCCCAGTCCACCGTATCCCCCGGTGGATCCGAAGTATCTTCCGTATCGGCCGAAATCGGACGCGGAGGTTCAAAAGCTCTATCGTGAATGCGATTTTGCGTTCAAGCAATCCTTTGCCTTTTGCCCCTACAGCCCGGAGGCGGTAGTGCGCTACTGCAATTTTCTTTTTCAATTCCAGCGGTTTGACGACGCGTTAATGGTCGCCCAAACGTGCCACAAACTGGATCCATACAACGGCCAGATTTCCGATTTGATTGACCAAATCAGGCACATCAAGGAACAGGAAGCCGGACAACAACAATCCAACAACCAGACAATTCAGGATCTCGAGTCCAAGGTGCAGAGCAACCCGGGCGATTTCGACGATGTATTACGGCTGGCCTCCATCTATCAGCAATCACAACAGGGCAACCTGGCGGCACAATTGTTCAAACAAGCCGAGCCGCTGGCTGACAAAGCGCTGGCCAATTCCGAAACCTCGGCCCACGACGTTTCGGCCATCATCCAGATTTATGCGGCGCTGGCCGATTGGTCCAAAGTGGAGGATGGGCTAAAAAGGCTGGTGGTTCTCCTGCCGGACCAACCGGAGCCGCATTACGACTTGGCCGCGATGATGGCGACACACGGTGAGCAAACCAACGCCCTGGACCAATTGAAACTGGCAGTGGATCTAAGCGCGACGCGGCTTAAAACGAATCCTTCCGCGTTAAACTTGCTTCAGCAAGCGCGCAACGACCCGCATTTCGCCCCGCTTCATAACCTGCCGGAATATCAGAAAATTGTTCCGCCGGGATGATTCGCAGGGTTGGGTGATGTCGCGCCGATGCGCGTGGTTGAATGCGGCGGCCGGCTTTTCCCTGACCATCCCGATGGCAGAAGCCGGCTTTAATGCCGGCGGCGGAAGGTCGGCCATTGCCACGCATGTTTGTGCAGGACAAATTTCCGGTGTTGCTCCAACCACCCCCAGACTAACATTACATCATCGCATTTCGCCGGAAGTCAAATCTGACCCTATTTGGCCGTCTGCGGTGTTTCCTGGATTACCTTTTCCCTTTCCAATTTCTCAAGTTTTGGAGCGATGACGATCTGGCAATATCCCGCGTTGGGATTGTTGTCGTAGTATTCCTGGTGATAATCCTCCGCCGGGTAGAATTTTTTGAGGGGAACAATTTCGGTGACGATGGGGTTTCGGAAATTTTTTTGCGCTTCGAGTTTTGATTTTTCCGCTTCCAGTTTTTGCTTTTCATTGCGATACAGAATGATCGAGCGATAGGAAGTGCCCACGTCGGCGCCCTGCCGGTTCAGTGTCGTCGGATCATGCGCCTGCCAGAAAACGTCCAGCAACTGGTTGTAAGAAATTTTTGTGGGATCGAAGACAATTTCGGTGACCTCGGCATGGCCGGTTGTCTCGGTGCAAACCTGTTGATAGGTTGGATTTTCGGCATGTCCGCCAGCATAACCGCTGGTGACGGAAACGACGCCGGGCAATCGCTCAAAAACGGCTTCCATACACCAGAAACAGCCTCCGCCCAGGTCGGCGGTTTCCGTTTTCAGGCCGGTGCTGTCAGTTTGATTGGTTGTGTTCATAATTGGGACTGGTTGTGCGCGGGCCAAAGGGCCAAATGTTGCGATGACGCCAAACAGGACAAGAAGTCCTGCCCCTGTTGTTCGCTGAGTCCATTCGCGGCGATTTTTCATCTTAGTCCTCCGGTTTGTCCAGATGCCGGCCGGGCGGCAAATCGGCGTATTTTTCAAAATGTTCGGGCCGCAGCGGCTCGGAAATAGCATGTTCGCCGCCGAGCCATTTGCCCAAGTCAATCAACTTGCATCGGTTCGAGCAAAAAGGAACGAATTTTCCATGCAACCAATCACCCTTTCGTTTGCAGGTTGGACAAGCCCTTTTTTGACGGCGTTCATTCATCAATTCGCGATCAAGGGATGAGGCGACGAAGAAAGCGATATGTAATCCTGCAAAATGCGCTCTGTTTCGTCGAGCATGGCGTCCGGCGGCTGTTGGGTGACGACGGTGGCTACCGACGCATTCGTGCCAGTGGAATTGAGTTTAATTCCCACGATAAGGTCCTGGTTGGTCGTCATGCCCGTGACGCTGCCGTTGGCGTTGGTCTCAAACAGGGTAACATCCAGGTTGGTGGCCAGCAACGGAGTGGGAGCAGGCAGTCCGTTTGTCTCCACGTTTTCCATGGTAATCTCATACTTTGTTTCATCGGGCACCGGCCACAGGGCGCGCTCGGCGGCGCGGGCCAGGTCGCGTTCGGCAAGTTTTTGCCCTTCCTGCAAGGCCTGCCTTTCGTTAAGCGGTTCGGTGGGGTCCGCCTGCAACTTCTTCAAGTCGTCAATGTCCTGTCGCACAAATATAAAATCCTGGTTAGTAGCCACGCGCTCAAGGGAACGGGCCCGCAAGATCGAAAGGTAGGGCTGGACCCTGTTGAATTTATCGAACTGGACGTTGGGGGTGGAAATGGTGTCCCAAGGCAGCGCGTATTGGAGATTCGATTCGCCGATTTCCGTGGAATAATTGAACGGGTCAGGCAGAACAATGTCCGGGATGACGCCTTTCAACTGGGTGGAAGCGCCAGTCACGCGATAAAACTTGCGGATGGTGATTTTGACGATTCCGGGGTCGTTGGTGGCGCTGGGTGTGGCGGGCCAGACAAAAGGCCGCAGGGAAGTAAGGTCCTGCACGGTGCCTTTGCCAAAAGTGCTCGAGTCGCCCACAATCAAGGCCCGCCCGTAATCCTGGAGGGCTGCCGTGGCGATTTCCGCCGCCGAAGCGCTGAGTCGGTTGACGAGCACGACCAACGGCCCGGAGTAAAGCTGGCCGGGATCCGAATCAGAATACACAACGACCTGGCCGTCAGGATTTCTGGCCAATACGACCGGACCATCCTTGATGAAGAGACCGGTAAAATTCACCGCCTCATCCAACGATCCGCCCGGGTTGCTTCGCAAATCCAAAATAATGCCGGAAACTTTTTCCTGCTTGAGTTTCTTGACTAATTTCGCCACGTCCACAGTGGTATAATTTTCCGCCGAATGATCTTCGTTGCCGGGAACGTCAATGGGGGCGTAGAACGAGGGCAAGTCAATGACGCCAATGCGGTTGGCGCCGCCGTGGCCATCCGGCGCCTCGATCAAATCCGCGCTGGCATGCTCATCCTCCAGCTTGATTTCGTCGCGGAGCAGGGTCACCACGCGATTGACCGCGGGATGGTCCGGCGACGTGATGGTGAGCCGGACTTGCGTTCCTTTCGGCCCGCGAATCATATCAACCACCTTGGGCAAGTCCATGTCCACCACGTTGATGGGGGGTTGATTGCTTTGGGCCACAGCGACGATGTCATCGCCCACCTGGAGTTGCTTGCTCAGTTTGGCAGGACCGCCGGGGACAAGCGATTCAATTTTGCAATATCCCTCGTCTTCCCCGAGTTCAGCCCCAATGCCGAACAGCGTCAAGCCCATGCTGATCGAGAAATTCTGGGCGTTTTCATTGTTGAGATAATCCGAATGGGGATCATAGGCGTGGGCTAGGGCGTCGAGATAGACTTGCAATATGTTGCCGCTGTCCCAATTGGTGACGCTGTGCAGCCGCCAATTGTACCGGTGCAAAAGGTCATCGGAGATCTCCCGGTCAGCGTCTTTGGGGAGGGGCAGGGCCACGGCGGCATTGGTTTTGGAAATTTCCCGATCCAACCGCTCCTGCAAGAATTCAAATTCCAGTTCCTGCCGCCAAAGTTTCTGCGCTTCGGCCAGGGTTTTGGGCCAGGGCGCTTTTTCGCGGTCAATCGTCACGCGTTCATCCGTGTCAAAGTTGAAATGATCCTGCTTCAGCAACCCGGTGACGTAAGCAGTGTGCTGTTCGAGACGCTGCTCAAACCGGCCAAAAATCTCATAAGCCGGAGCAAGATCGGCACGGGACCCGCTGCCGACGGTATAGTCTCCCAGGTTCGTCCGATAGGACGCGAATTCGTCCAGGTCGGATTGCAGGAAATTTTCCCGCTGTCCGTCAACGACATCGAGCATCTGAACGTACTGATCGAAAAATCTGCGTGAAATGGTTTTATCAAGCGGCTCCTGCAAATAATGCATTTCTTCCAGCAGCCGCGCCGTCATGTAGGCAATGCGCGGATCGTTCGGGCCGGGTGTCAGTTGGGCGGACGCCTGCAGGGCGGCGGTGGCGCCCGGGCCGGTATTTTTTGCCCCGGCACAGCCGGCGTTGAGGAGGAATACGGCGGCGGCCAGGATGGTAAAAGGCGCGCGCAGTTCTAATTTCAAAGGTATAACCATTGGCACAATTTGACCCAGTCTAACCCCATTTGTTCAGCAAAGAAAAACATTTTCATTCCTCGCGCCGTCCGCGTCAATTGCAATCCGCAAAAAAGCTGATTGCATTTTGACTTGAAATCCTGAAGAATCCGCGTTCTAAAATCGATTATGAAAAAGACCATTTTGTTTTTGGCCCTCTTTTTGAATGTTGCGCCGCTGCTGGCGGACGATTCGACGATGCAGGGCACCAACCAATTCTCCAATGACCGCGAACGCGCCAGCTATGCCATGGGCATGTGGTACGGGCACTTTTTGCAGCAGCGCGGCATCGACAACGCAATCGTGGACCGCGGCGCGCTGATGCGCGGCCTTAACGACTCGATCTCCGGCGGGCCAACCCATATGACGTTGCAGGAGATGAGCCAGGCGTTGAGAGACTATCAAAAGACCATCACCGCCAATCAGGCACAGATGCAAGCCCGTGCCGCCGCGACCAATCAGGCCATCGGCGAAGCGTTTCTCGCGACCAACAAGGATGCCGTCGGTGTGGCGGTATTGCCCGATGGCTTGCAATATAAAGTCCTGACCGATGGGTCGGGACCGGTTCCCGCGCCGACCAACCGGGTGACGGCGAATTATGAATGCGACCTTTTGGACGGCACGGTCATCGAAAGCAGCGCCCAAGCGGGGCGCCCGGCTCAGATCCCGGTCAATTCTCCGGGGATCATCATGGGACTGAGGGAGGCTTTGACCCATATGAAGGTTGGGTCGGTCTGGGACATCTGGGTGCCGGCAAAACTGGCTTACGGCCAGCGCGGTTTTCGGGATATCCCCCCCGATGCGACGCTGAAATTTCACATTCAGCTTTTGGGCATTGCCCAAGCTCCTCCATCACCCCCGCCCGCGGCGCCCTTGACCAGTGACATTATCGCCGTCCCATCCGCCGCGGACATCGCCAAAGGGAAAAAGCCCTACACACTCACCCCGGAGCAGGTTCAGCAATTGCAGATGCAGGCGCAAACGAATGGGATGAAATAAGCTGGTTTGAACATTTCCACCGCAACAGTGTCCCTTATTCAGGATTGAGGATAAGCCTGGACCAGCCAACGCCTGAAATTTGCTTCACGGACGAGGAGTTTTGGTTCCGGAATACTTTGTGCTTAAGGTTGGGGGGGTTGATGAACAAACGAAATTTATGAAAATTTTATCCAAATCATTGGCTGGATTTTTTGCGGGCGCGCTCGGTGCGGCGGCGATTCTCACTCTGGTTTATTTCAATTCTCTGGGCAGGGAGATGCCCCTCAACATCACCGTGGACAGCACTCCCATTGCGCGCAACGCCAATGTTCTCACCAGCTTCGCGCCCGTGGTCAAAAAAGCGGCCCCCAGTGTGGTCAACATCTATTCCACCACCATCGTTCATCAACACCTTTTTAACCCTTTTTTCGGGAACCCGTTCTTTCAACAGTTTTTCGGCAACCAGATGCCCGATGAAGGCGGCCGTGAAATTACCCGCAAGGAGGAAAGTCTCGGCTCGGGTGTCATCGTTTCGTCGGACGGTTATATTTTGACGGCGAATCACGTCGTGGAAGGCGCCGCGCAAATCAAAGTCTCGATTGCCAATGACAAAAAGGAATATGTGGCCAAAGTCGTTGGCACCGACCCGGCCACGGATGTGGCGCTTCTCAAGATTGACGCCACTGGACTGGCAGCCATCACGCTGGGCGACAGCGACCAGTTGGAGGTGGGCGACATCGCCCTGGCCATCGGCAACCCCTTCGGCGTGGGCCAGACCGTAACCATGGGAATTGTCAGCGCGCTGGGACGCGACATTCCCGACTTTGGTGACGACAATCGGGCGCATATCCAGGATTTTATCCAAACGGACGCGGCAATAAACCCCGGGAATTCGGGCGGCGCCCTGGTGGACGCGGAAGGCCGGCTTATCGGCATCAATACCGCCATTGAAAGCAGCAGCGAAGGCAATGAAGGCATCGGTTTTGCCGTGCCCGTCAACATGGCGCGTTACGTCATGGATAGCGTCATCCACAATGGCGGCAAAGTGGCGCATGGCTACCTTGGAATCATGCTTTCGGACATCACACCCGATTTTGCCAGCGAGTTCAATTTGTCCAGCCAAAACGGCGCGCTGGTCATGAGTGTGAATTCCAACACGCCGGCGCAGAGGGCAGGGCTAAAGCCGGGCGACGTGATTATCGAATTAAACGGCAAACCGGTGAATGATTCCCAGGATTTGCAATTGATGGTTTCCGAATGCGCGCCCGGCTCCAGCGCCACCATCAAGGTGATCCGCAAGGGAGAAACGAAGACCCTCACCGTAAAATTGGGCAACCTGCCCGGCTCCTTTGCTTCCACGAGCAACGGCCAGAATAATTCCGGAACCGCCACGACTGACGCGTTGAGCGGGGTGACGGTGGACGATTTGACGGCGGACGTGCGCGAGCAGTTGAGAGTGCCCGATGATATCAAGGGCGCGGTCGTGGTAAGCGTGGACCAGGATTCCAATGCCGCCGACGCCGGCCTGCAGCCCAATGATATCATCATCGCAATCAATCAGCAGCCGGTGACCGGCGCGGACGATGCGGTGAACCTTTGCAGCAGCGCCAAGGGTGACCATATTCTTGTGGAAGTCTGGCGCCGGGTGGGCGGCATGGCCATGACCACCTTCATTTCCGTGGACAATACCAAGCAGCAGGACCAGAACCAGCAATAACAAACGCTCGATTGCGATTTGACAGGGCGCGACGGGATATTCATTTTACCGCATGAATTTGACACAAACGCGCTGGCTGCCGGTCTTATTATTGATTTGTTCGAATATTTTCATGACCATCGCCTGGTATGGCCACTTGAAATTCAAGGAGAAGCCCCTGCTGCTCGTCATCCTCGTGAGTTGGACGATCGCCTTTATGGAATATTGTTTTCAGGTGCCCGCCAACCGCTGGGGCAGCAGCGTATATTCGCCGTTCCAGCTCAAAGTCATCCAGGAAATTGTCACCCTGACCGTCTTTGTGGTTTTTGCATTCTTGTATTTTCACGAAAAGTTCCGCTGGAACCATTTTGCGGCGTTCCTTTGCATCGTCGCCGCGGTGGCGTTCGCCTTTATGCCGAAGAATTAAAACCGCGCTTGGCAGGGACATTCCATTCTGTTTAATTAGCTCCGCAGAATGACACGGCCGATTACCCTGCTGATTTTTTTTGCCGCAATGGTTCCGGCCATTGTCACGGCACAGGAAGAATCGGGGTGGACAATGGAAGCGCTTCACGACGTTCTCCCCGGCGCGCCGGTTGGCGAATGGATGTATGATTTTGCCACCCAAATGTCCCGGGGCACAAACGGGGTCTTCATAAGCTACCACGGCACCGTCCTCACCGCCGACAACGTGAGTGTGAACCCACAGACCGGCCAGGCCGAGGCGGATGGAAACGTGCATATCTACCAGGCCGGCCAAATCTGGCTCGGCGACCATATTGATTATAATTTCAAGACGCGACAAATGCGCACCGAGCAATTTCGCATGGGTCATCCCCCGCTGTTCGCCGCCGGCAGCTCACTGGCCGGCGATATCAGCAACCAGGTCTATGACGCGCGCCAAATTCGCGTGACGACGGATGACCTGAGCAAGCCGGCTTATTATATCCGCGCCAAACACATTCACATTGTTCCCGACAAATACATTGAGGGGTGGAATGGCGTGCTTTACCTCGAGGGAACACCGTGTTTTTATTTCCCATATTATCGCCGCAATATCGGGCCGCATGCCGACAATTGGAATTTTCTTCCGGGCTATTACACGGAATTCGGGCCGTATCTGCTGACGAGCTACCGGTGGTATTTGAACGACACGGTGGACGGGTCGGTGAGGGCGGACTATCGCGAGAAACGGGGTTTTGCAGGCGGACCTGATTTGAACCTGCACCTCGGGCGGTGGGGCGACCCGGTGATTCAATATTACTATTTGCACGACCTGGCGCCGAACACTTCGACCAATCTCTTGACGGGCGAAAACATTCCCAAGGACCGGCAGGAATTTGGTTTGAAATGGCAGGCGACACCGTCCACGAACCTGAACCTCAAAGCGATGGTGAATTACCAGAGCGATCCGCTGATTTTGCACGATTTTTTCCAGGGCGCATATACCGCGGACCCCCAGCCGCCCACCTTTACGGAAGCGAACAAATACTGGGACAACTGGAGCCTGGATGCGTTGACGACGCCGCGCGTGGACAATTTTTTTGACCAGGTGGAACGGCTGCCGGACATCAAATTGACGGGCTGGCGGCAGGAGATATTGAACACGCCGATTTATTACGAGAGCGAAAGCTCCGCCGGTTACTATCGGAGGATGCTGGCGGAGACGAACATGCTTTTTGCCGGAACGAACGGGCCGGGATATGATTACGCCGCCGCGCGCGCCGATACCTATCATCAACTGCTGTTGCCCGAGACTTTTTTTGGCTGGTTGAATGTCGCGCCGCTCGTGGGAGGGCGTTTCACCTATTACAGCCACGAGACGGGACCGGGCGCAACGAACGACGAAGCTTACCGCACCGTTTTCAATACGGGCGTGGACGCTTCCTTCAAGGCTTCGCAGCTTTGGGCCGGGGCCACCAATTCTTTCTTTGACGTCAATGGCATTCGCCATGTCATTGAGCCATCGGCCAGTTACGCGTTCATTCCCCATCCGAGCGTGGCGCCGCAGCAATTGCCGCAGTTTGACACCCAATTGCCAAGTCCGATGCTCCTCCCGATTCAATTGCCGGACTACAATGACATTGACTCGATTGACAGTGAAAATGTCATTCGTTTCGGATTGCGGAACACGTTGGAGACCAAGCGGGCGGACGGGGTTGAAAACCTGGCGGACTGGAATATTTTGCTTGATTGGCGATTGCATCCCAATCCGGGGCAGCAAACCTTTGACGATCTGTATTCGGACCTGGCTTTGCGCCCGCGCACCTGGGTGATGTTTGAATCGCAGACGCGGTATAACATCAACAGCGGCTATTTCGACCTGGCGTATCACCAGGTGACTTTCACCCCAAACAGCCGGTGGAGTTGGGGGTTGGCTTACGATTATTCGCGCAGCGGATTTGTGGACAGCGGCGATAATTATCTCAGCAGCACGGTTTTTTTGCGTGTGAATGACAATTGGGGATTCCGCACCGAGCATGATTTCAATGCGTTGGATGGACGCTTGCAGGACCAGTTCTACACCGTCTATCGGGACCTGCGGTTTTGGACGGCGGCGTTGACGTTTCGGGTGACGGACAATGAGGGCAGCCCGGTGGATTATACCGTCGCATTCAGTTTCTCCATCAAGGCGCATCCGAAATACGGCGTCGGCGGCGACGCGGTTGAACCGTATCATTTGGTGGGAGAGTGATGGAATTGCCGATGGGCGATTGGTGACTGAAAAACGAAGGAAGCTTTATTTAATCGAGCTGACTTCTTGGAGGATGGTCCATTCGGTGGAGCCAACTTTGACGGGTGAGTTGGGATCTGGATTTGGCCAGCCCCTATAAATCTCTGCATGGCCGTCCACAAAGTTCAAGGCGTAGCCGCCGAGATGCCGGCTGGCGGGTATGCTTGTAAGAGAAACGCCGTCTTCCATCGGCATAAAGAAATATCCATCGTCAATCGTCGTTTGGTCTTCGTCAGCGATATACCAAAGCCCGCTCGAGCCCACTCCGAACAATTCGCTTTCCTTCACGAACGTCCGATAACCCAATTCCGCTTCGGTCGCCTCCATTTCCCGGCTGCCCATCCAACTGTTCATCGAGTAACTCCGCACGCGCGGGACGCCGTTGGTCTCCGAGAGATCCGCCGGGCAATGGAACGTGCTGATGGTTCTGAGGTAGGGAAAAAATTTACTTTGCTGGAGGGAGGCGCCGTTGGTGGCGCCCGCTCGAGCTTGCATATTGTCCGCAACCCATGAATTGGTCCATACCGCGACGGTATCCGGATAGTTTTCCGCCAGGACGCCGCCGTTATCCGCGGCATACATGGAAGAAGCCAGGGCGAGTTGCTTCAGGTTGTTGAGGCAGGCGGTGGCTTTGGCTCGCGCGGTTGCGGCTGAAAGTACGGGAAACAACAGGGCCGCGAGCAGGGCGATCATCGCAATCACCACGAGCAATTCAATCAAGGTAAAGGCCGGGTTGCGCCTTCGCTGCTCCTGGGTTGGCGATATGGGTATCACGATTGTCCAATCTTATATGTTAAACGGTTCCGAAGCGCGAGGAACTGTGCGTTTGAGGGCACACCCGCTCTTTTCATTGCATAGACTTGGCGAAAGCGGATAATAATCCATCGCAAATGAAATTGGCCCTGGCGATTCTGCTGGTGTCGGCGCTCGTTGCGCCGGGCCAAAGTCCGGACTGGCGTCTTTTCAACCGGGGCAAGGGGTTGTCCGACGACCCGTGCCTGACGATGACGATTGGCGCGGCTGGAGACATATTGGTGGCGCATTCAAATTCGGTCGCCGTTTTCAATGGCTACACGGCGGCGCAAGTTCCCCGCCCCGAGACAAACCCGGGCAGTTTTTATGAAAGCCCGGCGGGTGAACTATGGAGCGCCGGCACTCAAGGCGTGTGGGAATTCCGCGATGGCAAATGGCTGCTGCATTCGGCGCCGGAAATCAACACGAAACCCATCGCAATTTGGCCGGTGCGGGAAGGACAGGCCCTGGTACTGTTGCCAGACCGCCTTCTGGAACTGGAGGTTGATGACGCCAATACGATTCATATTCAAAATCTTTGCAACGCGGACCACACGGGGCTCAAGACTTTTACCGGGCAAGCCCCGGCAAATGACGGTGGTCTTTGGATTTCCGGGGTGCGCGGCCTCGCCAAAATTACCGGGCCACTCCGGGAACTTAAATCCGGCGGTCATTGGACCGGGCTTTTTCCGCCGGTCGGTTTGCAAAATTTTAGGAACGTGAGCGAAGACGATTCCGGAAATTTGACGGTGCTGGCGGAATCTTCCGAGTCCCACTCAATGATGCTGGTGCAATATTTGAACCAGCGTTGGGTCGTGAGAAAGCCAAATGTTGACCGTCCACGTTTCGCGTGGCGCGCCGGTGGCGAATCATGGATTGCGACCGACGATTTGCTTTGGGAACTGCCGGACGATAAAACCGGCGCCATTCCGATCAAAGAAATCCGGCCCGGCCGCATTTTTGATGCTGCGGCCGAACCGGGTGGCACATTTTGGCTGGCGACGGCGAACGGGTTGTTCCGCCACGCGCCGGCGATCTGGGATGCGGCCGCCCCTCCACGAAGTTTTTTGCCAGGTCAAAATGGCGCGGACCTGGCCTCAATTCTTGAAGGCATCCGCGAGAATCCCGGCCGCGTTTCGCTGTCTGACACTGGGGCCGATGGCGCAGTCATTGCGCGCGGCAATTGGAATACTTTTCTCAATGGGCAGAACGGAGATTTATGGCTGGGCGGAGCGTCTGAAATCGCCTGGCGACATGGGGGGTTGTGGCGAATTTTTTCGTCCACGAACCAGTTGGAGCCGGCAAAGGTCATTGGCTTTGCCGAGGCGCCGGATGGCGAAGTCTGGTGCGCCACGGCGACCGACGTTTGGGAGTTTGACGGTAACGATTGGGTTCAAACCCGCTCCGGATTCGGTCACATCAACGATTTATATTGCGCGCGTGACGGCGCCTTGTGGGTGGCGACCGGGTCGGGCTTGTGGCGGCTGCTGCGGGGAGCGTGGATTGAGAACGGATTGGAGGACGGATTGCCGTCTGACAGCGTAAGCGAAATCACTGAAGACCTGGGCGGGCGGATTTGGGCTGACACGCCTGCTGGCTGGAGCGTGTTCAATCCTGGGGCAGACACGGAGCCGCCGAATACTCTCCTTGAAGCGAGTGCCGGGGTGCATCGAAACGTTCGCGAAGGGACACCGGTGATCATTTCCTTCAGCGGCCGGGACAAGTGGGACCAGACCTCGGTCGAGCGGCTGTTGTTTTCATGGCGGCTGGACGGCGGCGAATGGTCGCCGTTTGACGAACCAACGCCGCTGACATTCAATGACCTCGCGGCCGGCAATCATCTCTTTCAGGTGCGGGCGATGGACCGGAACGGCAACATCGCCCCGGCGCCGGCGCGAGCGGAAATTGCCGTGGTGCTGCCTTGGTATCGAGAGCCGCAATTAGTCGTGGTTCTGGCCATGGCGCTGGTGGTCGCCACTTTTTTTGCCAGCCTGGCGCTCAACCGCCATCGGCGTTTGCTGCGCAGCTATGCCGAGGTCGAGAAAAAAATCGCCGAGCGCACCCGGGAATTGGAAATCGCCAGTCGCGAATTGCTTCACAGCCAGAAGATGAACGCATTGGGCACCCTGGCGGCCGGCATCGCGCATGACTTCAATAATATCCTCTCCATCATCAAAGGCTCGGCGCAGATCATCGAAGACAACGCCGATCAGCCGGAAAAAATCCGCACGCGGGTGGACCGGATCAAAACCGTCGTTCGGCAAGGCGCGGAAATCGTGGATGCGATGTTGGGATTCAGCCGCGGGTCGGACGCTTCGACTGTGGCGTGCGATGTGAATTCCGTCGTCGCCGATACCATCAAACTGCTGGGCGACCGGTTTCTGAGGCAGGTGGAAGTCAAGTTTGAACGGGAGGGGGAAATCCCGGAAATTTTTGGGACGCGGGAATTCATTCAGCAAATTCTCCTGAACCTTGTCTTCAACGCCGCCGAAGCCGGGAGCAAAAAAATCCTTCTTAAGACGGGCACGACCGGGAAGCTGCCGGTGGATATTTTTCTGGCGCCGGCAGCCTCTGCATCATTTGTTATGATCTCGGTGCGCGACAACGGCAGCGGCATCGCACCGGAAATCATGGGCCGCATTTTCGAGCCATTTTTCACGACCAAGGCACTCTCCAGCCGGCGCGGCGCCGGGCTGGGACTTTCCATGGTTTATGAACTTGCGAAGAAAATGAACGGCGGCCTCGCGCTGCAGTCCGTGGTTGGCGAGGGAAGCACCTTCACTTTGATTCTGCCGGTGACCGATCGCCCGGTTTTTAGACCTGAAACAATAACACAACCAACCCAGGTTCCATGAACGTTACGCATATAATGATCGTCGAAGACGACGATTTTCAGTATGAAATTTACGAAGACACGTTGAGCCAATACCGGCTGACGCGCGCCACCAGCGGCACCGACGCGCTGAGAAAGTTGGCCGACGACGCGCCGAACCTGCTCATTCTCGATCACGTATTGGCGCAAGGGGAGTTGGGATTGAATTTTCTTCCGGAGCTCAAGCAACTGCTGCCGCACGTGCCGATCATCATTGTCTCGGGCGCGCTGGAAGTCCGGCAGCAAATGGCCGCGCTGCAAGGTCCGCGTCGCGCCCACTATTGTCTGCCCAAACCCGTGGATGTGCATGAACTCCGGAAAACGGTGGCCGTCGCGCTGGCCGAATGCGGCGATACCGAGGTCGTCCGGCAGTTTGAAGCCCTGGAGCGATCCCATCGCGTGGACGCCCTGGATTTATTGAGCCGTTCAACCGACCGGTTGAGCCGGCAGAACAGGATTGTTGAAATGATTGGTGAATCCAACCGCCGGCCGAACGTATCCGCTTTGGCGCGGGAATTCAAGGTGGCGCGCCGCACCATCATTCGCGACCTCCAGGAACTGATCCGTCGCGGCCAGCTCAAACCTGAAGTTTATCCTGAATGGGAAACGCGGTGGCCGGAGGAATAAACCCGATTCACTGCGATTGCAAAATGTAAAAATGGCAACGGCTGTAATTGAGCGAGTGGGTGAGCGTTGCGGATAAGTCCAAAATGAGAATCCTTCAATGGCGGCTCGCGTCGTGGAGAGCGAAAAAGGAGAGCGAAAAAGCATTGCGTCAATTTCCAGATGCTATAAAATCCTGCGGTTGAGGGGGGGGTGCCTGTTTAAGATGGATCAATTCATTTGGATTGAGATTAGGCAAAAGTAAATTCAAAATGGAGCAGGAAAACAAAAATACCGAAAAGACGGGCAACGCCGGAATGCCGGACGTGCCGCCTGTACCGCCGCCGCGCAAAAGGTTGCACTCACGAAAGCTCGTAATTGGCGGCATTGCCGGGGTGGTTTTGCTCGTCGTCGTGATTCTCTATTATGTTTTTTTCATCGCTCCCTACGAAGACACCGACGACGCGTTTATTGACGGTTACATCACCATGGTCAGCTCGCGCGTGCCGGGCCAGGTCGCGCAACTGCTGGTAACAGACAACGAAGAGGTCCGGGAAGGCGAGGTGCTGGTGGAACTGGATCCGCGCGATTACGAAACCAGCCTGGCCAATGCCAGGGCCGATTTGGCGGCGGCGCAGAGCCAATTGGATTCCGCCAAGGCGCAGGTGAACGTCAGCGAATCCAGGGTCGCGGAGGCCCAGGCGGCAGTCGTCGCGGCGGACGCCGAAAACCAGCGCGCCAGCGCGGATCTCAAGCGTTATGAGACCGTCGAAAGCCGGGCCGTGTCCAAAAGCGCGTTCGATCTGGCCCAGGCCCAGGCGAGTTCAAGCCAGGCCGATCTCGAATCCGCTCACAGCCAGGTCAAAGCGGCGCAAGCGCAGCAGACTTTGAGCGAGGCCGATGTTGAGACCGCCGCGGCCTCCGTGCAACAGGCCCAGGCCAGAGTCCGGCAGGCCGAATTGAATCTATCCTACACGAAAATCATTGCCCCCGTAACCGGACGGGTCACCGCTCGCACCGTGGATGTGGGCAATTACGTGCAGCCTGGCCTGGCGTTGCTGGCGCTGGTGCCCCGCAATGTCTGGGTGACCGCCAATTTCAAGGAAACGCAATTGACCTATATGAGACCGGGGGACCCGGTTGAAGTGCATATTGATGCTTACCCAAATCAAAATCTCAAAGCCAGGGTGGACAGCCTTCAGACGGGAACCGGTGCGCGATTCAGCCTGCTGCCTCCGGAAAATGCGGTCGGTAATTACGTCAAGGTCGTCCAGCGCGTGCCGGTCAAAATTGTGTTCGATGAAGCGTTGCCGACCAATCTCGACATCGCGCCGGGCATGTCCGTTGATCCGAAGGTGACGGTGAAATGAGCGATGCCGCTGCCACGACAGTGACGGAATGGCGCCCGCGCTTTAATCCGTGGCTGATTGCGCTGCCCGTCATGCTGGCGACTTTCATGGTCATTTTGGACACCTCCATCGTCGTCGTCGCGCTGCCATACATTGCCGGAAATCTCGGCGCCACTCAGGATGAATCCACCTGGGTGCTCACAAGCTATCTGGTCGCCAACGCGATCATCCTCCCCGCCAGCGCCTGGTTCTCCAGTTTTTTTGGCAGAAAACGCTTTCTCGTCGCCTGCACCGTCTTGTTCACTTTGGCCTCGGTCACTTGTGGTGTCGCCACCTCCATGCCGATGCTCGTCGTCTCAAGAGTCTTCCAGGGATTGGGCGGTGGCGCCATGCAGCCCCTGGCCCAAGCCATCCTCCTCGAAAGTTTTCCCCCCACCCAGCGCGGCACCGCCACGGCTTTGTTCGGATTGGGCGTGGTCGTCGCTCCCATCGTCGGTCCCACCTTGGGCGGCTGGCTCACCGACCAGTTTTCGTGGCGTTGGACTTTTTATGTCAATCTCCCCGTCGGCATCCTCGCGGTTCTGCTGATGATTCTGGTGGTCGAAGACCCACCCTACATTCGCGCTCGCCGGCCGGGCCGGATTGACGGGATCGGCTTTGGCCTGATGGGCCTGTTTCTGGGAACCTTGCAAATCATCCTCGACAAGGGGCAGGACGCGGACTGGTTTTCAGCCGTATGGTTGCGTTGGTTTGCCGTTATTTGCGCCGTGTCGTTCGTTGGATTCATCGTGCGCGAACTCTTGACCGACCATCCCATCGTGGATTTGCGTATTTTCAAGAACCGCAACTTTGCGGTCAGCAGCGCCTTGTTTGGCTTGTTTGGCCTGGTCATCTACGCGTTAATCACGCTTCAACCCTTGTTTCTGCAGTCGCTGATGGGTTACACAGCCTTCGACGCCGGCCTGTCCGTCACCCCGCGCGGCGTCGGAGCGTTGGCCGCCGTCCTTGCAGTCGGCGCCCTCGCCAGCCGCGTCAATCCGAAAATGCTGGTGGCACTGGGTTTTGCCCTCTCGGCGATCGCCAGCTTTCTTCTGAGTCGCTTGGACCTCCAGATGAGCATGTCCAGCATCGTCCTGCCCAATATCATCGCCGGCCTGGGCTCGTCCTGCATCTTTGTTCCTTTGACCATCCTTTCCATCGGCACATTGCGCAACGAGCAAATCGGCAACGCCACCGGTCTTCAAAATCTGGTCCGCAATATCGGCGGCAGCGTCGGCCTTTCCTATGTATCCACGATGCTGCAACGCTACGCCCAGGCGCACCAGGTGTTTTTGGTCGGGCATTTTTCGCCGTTAAATCCGCAATACCGGCAACACCTCGCAGCGGCGCAAAATTTGTTGGCAATGCGCTTCAACCCGGGCGACGCCCTGATCCGGGCGCGCGATTTGCTCTACGGCACGATCCTGCAACAGTCAACCTATTGGGCATTCATGGATTTGTTTTACGTCGTGGCCTGCCTTTGCGCCGTCTGTCTTCTCTGCGCATTCGTGTTTGAACGGCCCCGCCAGGCCCGCGCTGTGGCGCTCGCCGACTGAACGCTTGAATGTTTATGAAACAAATCCTTCTCATTGATCGGGAATTCGGCGCGGGCGGCGCCACCATCGGCGAAAAACTCGCCGGCCGCCTGGGCTGGAAATTGTTCGATGACACATTGACCCAGGAAATTGCCCGACAGGCAAAAATCCCGGTTGACGTTTGCCGTCGTCGTGAGGAACGCGCCGATCCGTGGCTCCAACGATTGGTCAACCTGATTTGGAAGGGGACCTTTGACCGGAATCTGCCGTCCCCGGATCTCGCCATTTTGAATTCGGACCGGCTGGTCGCCATCGTCCAGCAAACGATCGAACGAGCCGCGGAAAAGAAACCGTGCGTCATCGTCGGTCGTGGCGCGCCCCATTTTCTCCGCGATCGCACCGATACTTTCTCCGTGTTCCTGTATGCTTCCCGGGAAATCAAGTATCGTCGTATTCTCAAACGGGTCGGCAATGAAACGGAAGCGGTTCAATTGGTGGACACCATGGATGACGATCGCCGGAAATTTGTGAAACACCACTTCGGCCACGAATGGCCCAACCGCCAGCTCTTCCAGGTCATGCTCAATACCGGCATGGGAGACGAAATCACCATCGAGACGATTCTCAATTTATTGAATGCCGCAAACCAAAAGGAGGAACCTGTCAAATCATGAGGCCGGCATTGGTCATGGTGGTGGCGTGTCTGGCGTTCCTCGCCGGTTGTGCCGTGGGACCGAATTATCAACCGCCCAGGACGGAGGTCTCGACCCAATGGAAATCGCCCCTTGCCGGCGGCGAAACGAACGGTTCCCCCGACCTTGCGGCCTGGTGGAAGAATTTTAACGACACCAACCTGGATTCGTTGATGGCTGCGGCGGTCGAATCCAATCTGACCCTTCGCCTGGCCGAAGCGCATGTGCTGGAGGCCCGCGCTCAACAAGCAGTGGTCAACGGCAACTTATGGCCTTCAATAGGAAGTTCCGCGTCCTATTCGCGGAACCGTTATGGAGCAAATTCGTTTCCCCCACTGGCTGGCTTTGGAGTCCCCCTCGATTACAACCTCTATGACGCCGGCTTTGATGCCGCATGGGAATTGGACATTTTTGGCGGCACCAGGCGCGCTGTGGAAGCGGCGCATGCAGAAACCGGGGCGGCGGAATTCAACCGGCAGGATGTGTTGGTTTCGTTGCTTGCCGAAGTGGCGCGGAATTATATCACGGCGCGCGGTTTCCAACAGCGCCTCGTAATTACGCGTCAGAATATCCAGGTCCAAAAGGACATCCTGGATTTGACGAGCAACCGTTTTCAAAGCGGCTTGAGCAGCGATCTTGACGTCCAGCAGTCCCAGGCGCTGCTATCATCCACTGTCGCCGAGGTGCCTTCTCTCGAGACGGGATTCAACCAATCCGCCTATCATCTGGCTGTGCTGCTTGGCCGGCAACCGGGAGCGCTGCTGGATGAGATGTCCGCGGAGAAGCCAATCCCGCCAACGCCGCCGGAAGTTCCCGTCGGTCTTCCGTCGGATTTACTGCAACGACGTCCGGATGTTCAGAGCGCCGAACGTGAATTGGCCGCCGCCACGGCGCGGATTGGCGTGGCCAAATCCGACTTGTTTCCAAAGTTCTCACTCACGGGATTCGCCGGCTTGGAGAGCGTGTCGGCGGGCACCTGGATTAATTATGCCAGCCATTATTGGTCCGCCGGTCCAACCGTGCAATGGGAACTCTTCGAGGCGGGCAGCATCCGGGCCAATGTTCGGGTTCAAAACGCCCGCCAGGAGGAGGCTCTGGACGCCTATCAGCAAACCGTGCTGGTCGCTTTGGAGGACGCCGAAAATGCGCTCACCGCTTACGCCAAGGAACAGGTCCGGCGCCAGTCCCTGTTGCAATCGGTGGAGGCAAACCAACAAGCGTTGGAATTGTCCACCCAACTCTACAAGAGCGGACTGGAGGACTTTCTTCATGTGTTGGATTCGGAGCGCTCACTTTACGCGGCCCAGGACGCTTTGGTCCAAAGCGACCAGGCCGTCTCCCTGGACCTCGTGCAACTTTACAAAGCGCTTGGCGGCGGCTGGGAAAACGAATCCAAACCAACCCTGGCGACAAGCAAAAGCGACAGCAAATGACCCTCATCCACATTCCACCAAAGACGGGGCGGGCGATGCCGACGCTTCAACGCTTCTATATGAACATCCTCGTCATTGATATCGGCGGAACCCACGTCAAGGTCCTGGCCACCGGCCAGGCCATGCACCGGCAATTTGAATCCGGGCCCAAGCTCACCCCCAAGCGAATGGTGGCCAAGGTCCGGCAACTGGTTGTGGACTGGAAATATGACGTCGTCTCAATCGGGTTTCCCGGCCCGGTCATCCACAATCGGCCCATGTCGGAACCGTGGAACCTCGGCAAAGGGTGGATGGGATTCAAATTCGCGCCCGCGTTCAAACGGCCGGTCAGGATGATTAACGACGCCGCGATGCAGGCGCTGGGAAGTTATCGTCGCGGCAAGATGCTTTTCCTGGGATTGGGCACCGGCCTGGGTTCGGCCTTGATTGTTGACGGCCTGATCGAACC
>JASHVW010000424.1 GCA_030044395.1 Verrucomicrobiia bacterium | reverse complement strand
ACGTCCAGCAGGTTGGAAAACGTGTCGTCGTTTTCATCGAAGAGATGCTCGTAAAGCTGTGTGCGGGTGACGACCTCGCCGCGATGGCGCGCGAGAAATTCCACCAGCGAATACTCGCGCGCGGTAAGTTCCACCGGCCTTTTCGCGTGAAATACATTTCGCGCCGCCGTGTCAATTTTAACGTCGCCGATTTCGATGACATTCGTCACCTGGTTCTGGCAGCGCCGGATAAGGGCGCGCAGCCGTGCCAGTAATTCGGACAAATCGAACGGTTTGACCAAGTAATCGTCCGCGCCGGCGTCCAGGCCGCGCACGCGGTCGCGCGACTGGTCCCGGGCGGTGAGCATGAGCACGGGCGTCTTTTTGATGGTGCGGAGATGCTCGAGAATTTCCCAGCCGTCCAATTTCGGCAACATCACGTCGAGAACGACCGCGTCGTAATCGTAATTCTCGGCCTTATACAAGCCGTCTTCGCCGTCGTCGGCGATGTCCACGGCGTAGCCTTCCTCGCGCAAGGCCCTGGCGAGGCCGCGCAATAAATCAGGCTCGTCTTCGACAATCAGAATTCTCATTTTCGGGCCGGCGGAGTATTAACAGAAACAAATCACTCTTGCCAGCCGCTGGAATTCTCGCATTTTAAACCTTAAGCCCGGATGAAGAAACTGTTACCCGGTTCGTTGCTCGAATACCCCCGCAAAGACAGAATGGTCAAGGGTTCCTGATGTTTCGCTTGAAACTTGAAACTCGAATCCCGAAACTGCCCCATGGCTTTCGATTACCACATGCACACGCCGCTTTGCCGCCACGCCGCCGGCGAGCCGCAAGAATACGCCCGCCACGCCTTGGAAATCGGGCTTTCCGAAATCGGTTTCTCCGACCATTCACCGATGCGCCAGGACAATTTCGACAGTTGGCGCATGAATTTCTCGCAGTTGGACGAATACGTCGCCAAAATCCGCGCCACGCAAAAACAATTCCCGCAACTGACCATCCGTTTGGCGTTGGAGGTGGATTACCTTCCGGGCCATGAGGACTGGATCCGTGAACTCGCCGCGCTGCACCCCTGGGATTATTTCATCGGCTCCGTGCATTATGTGTCGGATTCGTGGGCGATTGACGATCCGCAAAAACTTTCGGAATGGAATTATCGGGATTCGACCGAGGTTTGGCGGACGTATTTCGAGCTTCTGACGATGGCGGCCGAATCGAAATTATTCGATATCATCGGCCATGCGGATTTGCCAAAAAAATTCGGACACCGTCCACCGGAAAATTACGCTCCCATGTACGAAAAATTTTTGGACGTGGCGAAAAAATCCGGCTGCGCCATGGAACTGAACACCGCCGGTTTGCGGAAAGACTGCGATGAGATTTATCCAAGCCGGCAAATCCTCGAGTCGGCTTTTCAAAAAAATGTCCCGATTTCCTTCGGTTCGGATGCGCACGCGCCGCGGGAAGTGGGAATGAATTTTGCCGACGCCGTCCAGTTGGCGCGAAGCGTCGGTTACACGGAAGCCTGCCGGTTTTCAAATCGCAGGTGTCAGAAGGTGAGATTTTGATTCGCCGTGAGCGCTGCCGAATTCATCCGCAAGCAACCGGCAACCGCGATATGCCTGGGCCTGGCTGCGGTGACAATTTTGGTCTATTTGCCGATGCTTCAGGACAATTTTATCAATTATGACGACCCGGATTATATTCTCGGTAACGCTCACGTGGACCATGGCCTGACCTGGACCGGAATCGTATGGGCATTCACCAGCAGCGATGCGGCGAACTGGCATCCGCTGACTTGGATTTCGCACATGATGGATTGCCAGTTTTTTGATCTGCATCCCGCCGGCCATCACTTGATGAACCTGCTCCTTCACACAGCGAACACGCTGCTGCTTTTTTTGCTTCTGAAAAATATGACTGGCGCGATTTGGCGGAGCGCATTTGTAGCCGCGGCTTTCGCGTGGCATCCGTTGCACGTGGAATCAGTCGCCTGGGCATCGGAGCGCAAGGACGTTTTGAGCGCATTCTTCTGGATGCTCACGCTGTTGGCGTATGCAAGATACGCCGCGCTTGACAAGCCGGCGGGGAAAGAAAGAGACGCCATCCTATCACCCATCACCCATCACTGGTCACCCTCCTATTGGCTGGCGCTGTTATTCTTCGCCTGCGGTTTGATGTCCAAGCCGATGGTGGTGACGTTACCGTTTGTGCTATTGCTGCTGGACTTCTGGCCGCTGAAACGTTTTAAGGTTCAGGGTTCGGCGCTTCATGTTCAAAATTTGGGGAAATTGCTTCTGGAAAAGATCCCATTTCTTGCACTGACCGTCGTTTCATGCGTCATCACCATGAGCGTCCAAAACGGGGCGCGTTGGTCAACCGCTTCGCTGGGCCTGCCTTTCCGCCTGGAAAACGCCGCGATGTCCTATGTTCGTTACATCTCCAAAATATTTTGGCCAACCGATCTGGCGCTAATATATCCCTATCCGCATTCGTGGCCGCCGGGCGCCGTCATCGCTGTTGCCATCGTGTTGGTGATGCTGACGGCAGTTTTTATCTCACAGGCAAAACGATTCCCATATTTGGCAGTCGGCTGGTTGTGGTTTTTAGGGACTCTGGTGCCGACACTGGGAATCGTGCAGGTAGGCGTGCAGTCCATGGCCGATCGCTACTCGTATCTGCCGTCCATTGGAATTTTCATTCTGGTTGCCTGGGGAGCAAATGATTTGTTTGAACGCTGGCCGGACCGGAAAATATTCCAGCTCGTCGCGGCCGGTTTGGCGCTGGCCGGCTGCCTGGCGGTCACGGCCGTCCAACTCACTTATTGGAAAGACAGCCTGACCATATTCCTGCACACCGTCCAGGTGACCACGGATAATTATGCCGCCGACGATTGCCTTGGAAAATCGCTGGATAACATCGGACAGACAAATGCCGCCGCTGAATTCTATCGCGAGGCCGTAACGTTGGAGCCGGATTATCCCATGGCACAATTTGACTTGGGGCTGCTGGACGTGGAACAGGGCAAGGCGGCGGAAGCATCAAATCATCTGGCCGCCGCTGCGCGGCTGGATCCACATAATTCAGTAATGCAATTTGATTTTGGTGTTTTTCTGGCGCAACACGGCGCGCCCGCCCAGGCGGCCGGCTCGTTCGAAGCCGCATTGGCGGACCAACCGGATTTTCCAGAGGCGCGCGAGCAGTTGAGCCTGTTGCAACAAACCAACCCGCCCGCGAACCGCTCGACACGGTGATCGGATTTTGGAAAACTCCGCGCGTGAAACAATCAATTGCCACGTTGGACATGGAAGGCGTGTTGACGCCCGAAATCTGGATTGCCGTCTCCGATAAAACAAAGATCCCGGCATTGCGCCGCACCACGCGCGACGAACCGGACTACGACAAACTCATGCGCGGACGCCTGGCGATTCTGGACCAGCATCAACTGAAATTGTCGGACATTCAGAACGTCATCGGCTCGCTGAAGCCGCTGCCTGGGGCGAAGGAATTTCTGGATGAACTGCGCTCGATGGTCCAGGTGATCATCCTCTCGGACACCTTTGAACAATTCGCCACCCCCCTGCTCCGCCAGCTTGGCTGGCCGACGTTGTTTTGCCACAAGCTCGTCGTCGAGAATGACCGCATCGTTGACTACAAATTGCGCATCGCCGATCAAAAGCGGAAGACGGTCGCGGCACTGCGCCAATTGAATTATCACGTTATTTCTGCCGGGGATTCCTACAACGACACTGGCATGTTGCTCGAAGCGAACCTCGGTTTTCTAATCCACGCGCCTGAAAATGTGAAGCGGGAATTTCCACAATTCAAAGCCGTCGAAAATCACACCGACCTGCTCAAGCTGATGAAGAGCGCGCTTCTTTGAGGCTTTCGTTACCAACGACGCAAGTCAATCTTCCGCCTTGAATTCGCGCGACACCAGATCGCGCACGGCTTGTTTCGGGTTTTTCGCCTCATAGAGCATCTTATAGACCTCTTCGATGATTGGCGCCGCCACCTTCTTCTCTCGCGCCAACCGATGCGCTGAACGCGCCGTGGGATACCCTTCCGCCAATTTCGGATGCGACGCCTGGATGGCCTCGATGCCTTCTCCCCGGCCGATGCGTTCGCCCAAATCACGGTTGCGGCTTTGCCTTGAAAAACACGTCAGCATCAAATCGCCCAGTCCGCTCAACCCGGAAAACGTTT
>JASHVW010000423.1 GCA_030044395.1 Verrucomicrobiia bacterium | reverse complement strand
AAGCCTCCTCCGATCTGGTGAACTGGAGCATCATCAGCACAAATGTTCCGTCAGGCGGCATTTTCGCTTTCACCAATTCGCCCACTTCGGCCGCCCCGCAATTTTTCCGTTCCGTGTTGGTGAATTAAGGGAGCGCGGCTGTCCCGGGCGCGGCGCGCAGGCCCGCCCACAAAAATTGTGGCGGCGGAGGTGAGTGCGTTTTATCTGAATTCGGGGGGAAGTCAGAGCGGACTCACGTCCGCTGCCACGATATGTTTGGATTTCACGGAGTCAGAGCGGACTGATGGGCGCTACCAACGGGTTTGAAATCACGGTCTTCTTACAACACGCCGCCTCTCCCCGGCCTTTTCCAGCGAAAGCAAGTAGATTTTTACGGTCCGTCTCTTCCTTATGTGGATCGCCTATTGACAATTAACACTTTCTCCGCAAGGGTTCGCGGCGTCAAATGGGCAAAGCATTGATCATCGCAGAGAAGCCATCCGTCGCCGGCGACATCGCCAAGGCGCTCGGCGGCTTCACCAAAGACAAAAGCGGCGAATTTTTCGAGAGCGACAATTACGTCATTTCGTCCGCCGTCGGCCATTTGCTGGAACTGGTCCTGCCCGAAGGGGTCGAGGCCAAGCGCGGCAAATGGACCTTTGCCCATCTGCCCGTAATTCCGCCGCATTTTGAGCTGAGACCGATCGAAAGGAACGAGAACCGGCTCAAGGTGCTGCTCAGACTGATCAAACGCAAGGACGTTGACCGGCTCATCAATGCCTGCGACGCCGGGCGGGAAGGCGAACTGATTTTTCGTTACATCGTCCAATACTCCAGATCGCACAAACCCATCCAGCGCCTATGGCTGCAAAGCATGACAGCGGCCGCCATCCGCGAAGGTTTCGAACGGCTGCGGACCGATGAGGAAATGATTCCGCTGGCGGACGCGGCGGTTTGCCGGAGCGAGAGTGATTGGCTGGTGGGCATCAACGGCACGCGCGCGATGACCGCCTTCAATTCCAAGACCGGCGGTTTTCATCTCACCACCGTGGGCCGGGTACAGACTCCCACGCTGGCGATCCTGGTGGAACGCGAGGAGAAAATCAAAAAATTCGTTCCGCGCGATTATTGGGAAATCCACGGAACGTTTGCCGCGCACGCCGGCGAATACCCTGGGCGCTGGTTTGATGAAAATTTCGCCAAGAAGGACGGTGACGATCAACTCAGGGCCGAGCGGGTCTGGGACGTCGCCCGCGCGGAGGAAATCCAAAAAAAATGCCTTGGCAAACCGGGCGTCGTCACCGAAGAAAGCAAGCCGACCACTTCCATCTCGCCGCTGTTGTATGATTTGACGAGCTTGCAACGGGAGGCGAACGGGCGGTTCGGATTTTCGGCCAAAAACACGCTGGGTCTGGCCCAGGCGCTTTACGAGAAGCACAAGGTCCTAACCTATCCCCGAACCGATTCACGGGCGTTGCCGGAGGATTACATCGGCACGGTAAGGAAGACCCTGGAAGTCCTTGGGGGAACACAGTACAAGCCATTTGCCGAAACGATTTTGAAAAATGAGTGGGTTCATCCGAACAAGCGGATATTCAACAACGCCAAAGTCTCGGACCATTTTGCCATCATCCCGACACTGGTTACCCCCAAACATTTGACGGAGCCGGAGCAAAAGCTTTACGACATGGTGACCAAGCGGTTTCTCGCCATATTTTATCCGGCGGCTGAATTTTTGGTGACGACGCGGATCACGCGGGTGGAGGGCGAGCCTTTCAAGAGCGAAGGCAAGGTGATGATCAAAGCGGGCTGGATGGAAGTGTATGGCAAGGAAGCCCAGTCGGAGGATTCGCCCACACTGACGGCCGTGCAACCTGGGGAGCAGGTCAAGACAACGAATGTGGAGGTGCAGGCGAACGTCACCAAACCGCCGCCGCGTTACACCGAGGCGACGCTTCTCTCGGCCATGGAAGGCGCGGGCAAGCTGGTGGACGACGAGGAATTGCGCGAGGCGATGAGTGAAAAGGGGCTTGGCACGCCCGCCACCCGCGCGCAAATCATCGAGGGATTGATTTGGGAAAAATATGTTTTACGGAACGGCCGCGAATTGCAACCCACGGCGAAGGCGTTTTCATTAATCACGTTGCTTAACGGCCTCGGCATTCCCGAATTGGTTTCGCCTGAGTTGACCGGCGAATGGGAATTCAAACTGAACCAGATGGCGCGCGGCAAACTCAAGCGGACGGAATTCATGCGTGAGATTGCGAACGCCACCCGCGAGATTGTCGGCAAGGCCCGGAGCCACGAGAGCGACACGATTCCCGGCGATTTCGGCACGCTCAAAATTCCCTGTCCGAAATGCGGCGGTGAAATCCATGAGAATTACAAAAAATTTCAGTGCCAGAAATGTGATTTTGCCCTTTGGAAAATCGTTGCGGGGCGGCAACTGGAGATTCCGGAAGTGGAAGAATTGATTTCCAAAGGACAAGTCGGGCCGCTGCAAGGATTTCGGAGCGCCAAGGGATTTCCCTTTGCCGCGATGATTAAAATGGGGGCCGATCTCAAACCGGAATTTGATTTTGGCAACGGAAAGAACGGAAACGGCGAAGAAACGGCCCCGGTGGATTTCACCGGCAAAGAGCCGCTCGGCAAGTGCCCAAAATGCGGCTCAAACGTCTTCGATGCCGGAATGAACTACGTCTGTGAAAAGGCCACCGGCACGAACAGGACCTGCACCTTTAAGACCGGCAAAATCATTTTGCAGCAGGAAATGGCGGCTGAACAAGTCCGGAAACTGCTCGGGGAAGGCAAAACGGATTTGCTCAGGGGATTTGTCTCCAAAAAGACCGGCCGCAAATTCGAGGCTTTCCTGGTGGTGAAAGACGGCGGCACCGCCTTCGAGTTCCCGCCACGGGAAAAAAAAGCCGGCGGCAAAAAATCGGCCGCTAGAGAGCCGATGCCCAAAATAGATTTTACCGGGAAAGAAACCGTCGGCGTCTGTCCGAAATGCGGCGGAAAGGTCTTCGACACCGACGCCGGATATTTTTGCGAGAAATCGCAGGCCGAGGCGCGGCCGTGCAAATTCAAGATCAACAAGGAGATTTTAGGCCAGCCGATTGAAGCGGCGCAGGCAAGGAAAATCCTTACGGACAAAAAATCGGATGTGCTCAACAAATTCATTTCCAAAGCCGGCAAGCCGTTCCCGGCATATCTGGTGATGGACGAAAAAGGCAAAATCAGCTTTGAATTTCCGCCGCGTGAATGAAACAGAGTTTGACGCGCGCGGATGGCGCGGTATCTTTTTGAGATGAATTTCAGCGTTGTTTTCGAAAAAATTCAGGATGGAGGCTTCCCTGAGGGCTATTATTACGCGCATGTTCCGAGTCTGGGACTCACCACCCACGGATCAGGCATTGAAGGAGCGCGCGCCGCTGCCGAGGACTTGGTCAAGTTGTGGATTGCGGAAAAACGGGCTAATGGCGAAAGGATTTCCGCTTCCGCCGAATCGCTTTATTCAACCCTCGAACTTCCTGACGATGCCCTTCAAAGCGCGTGAAGCGTTGGCGAAGCTGCAGCGTGCGGGGTTTGTCATCAAACGACAGTCCGGTTCGCATATTGTCCTGCGCCATCCTGATGGCCGTCAGACCTACATAGCGATGCATCCCGGTGACATTCCGACTGGGACCTTTCGCAGCATCCTGAAGCAAGCCAACCTGAC
>JASHVW010000422.1 GCA_030044395.1 Verrucomicrobiia bacterium | reverse complement strand
CAGCGGCACGAATGGTTTTGGTGGTCGCGGCGGATTCTTTGGGTTCGGTTTCAATCGGATGGTGGACTGGGACCATGATGCGAAGTTCTATGAGTTCTGGATCAACGGCAGGAGGAACGGCGAGTTCATCATTCCCAACGTCCGTCCCGGCGCCTACACCCTGCACGCGTTTGCCGACGGCGTGATGGGTGAATTCGAGGCGACCAACATCGTCGTGGAAGCCGGGAAGACGCTGGACCTTGGCAGGCTGATCTGGAAGCCCGTGCGCTACGGCAAACAAATCTGGCAAATCGGCTACCCGGACCGGACCGGCGGCAAATTCTTCAAAGGTGACGGCGCGGATTACTGGCTTTGGGGCTGGCCGCTGCGCTACCCGCTTCTGTTTCCTCACGACATCACATACACCATCGGCAAGAGTGATTACCGCAAGGACTGGTTCATCGAGGAGGTGCCGCACGCGACCAATTTTTCATTTATAAATCCCGCCGCAAAAGACCCGGCCGAGCAGCGTTTCGGTTGGGTCAAAGCTGGCACGCCTGGGGAAGACATGTGGTTGACTGTCGGCCGCGGTCGCGCGACCACTTGGACCATCAAATTCAACATGTCCAAGGCGTCGAAGGGCCGGGCAACCTTCCGCGTTGCATTGGCGGGCGCCGATGGTTTCGGCGGGCTGGGCGTGGCTGTCAACGGGCAAGGGGTTGGCATGCTCCGGCCCATATCCACCGAGGCCTTGCGCTACAATACGGACAAAAGTCTCTGGCAGGAATGCGATCTCACGTTCAAAGCCACGTTGTTGAAACAGGGTGCAAACGAAATGCAGATCACGGTGCCCGCCGGCGAAGTGACCACCGGCGTGGTTTATGATTGCTTGCGGCTGGAACTGGACGAGAGCCAGCCTCCCATCAGCGAACCAGTCGCAGTGACCGTCTTTCACTGATTGGCTAAATGGAAAGTCGGCAAACAGGGCTCAATTGGGTCTCGCTGCCGAATCCGACGGGAAAATGTCTTTCAGCGTGACGATCGTTCGGAAAATCTTGCCACCTCGTTTCAAGGTCAGTTCAATTTTTGTTCCAGATGGCTGGTCACAAAATGGACTATCAATTTTCACATTTGGGTCGTCGCGCCAGTTCGTGACATCGCGTTCGCCAATTTTCAGCAGCACGTCGCCGTTGCGAATTCCGGCTTCAAAGGCCGGACTGTCTTTAATGACGTGAGCGAGAAGGTCATGACTTTGCAAATTCTTCGGCACAAAAACCGCTCCGAGGCGATTGTATTCGTAAGGCAACGGCGGTGAATTTTTGGGCCGCAAATACGCGACCCCATGTATTCCATCAATGACGGCATCCAACCGTTTCAAAGCCGCGAATCCGAGCGTTGCTTCATATTGTGCTGTTGAAGACCGGTGCAACTCCACATCCGATGAATTGGCTTCCGTGACGGGAACATCAGTGAGTGTCAGCAATCCCAGGGAAATTTTATCGGCCCAGGACTCTTCAGACACGACCAAACCCGGATTCGGGGTATAATATGCGATCAACGTCATGCGTTGATATGCGTGGGCTGCCTTCCATTGACGCCATCTTTTGCGGTTGAGTTTGACTCCATAAGCGGTTCCCGAATCCAGTGAGATAATTTCGCCTGGACCGTTTTCACCCGGCACTTCCAAGGTCAGGTCTGAATTGGGTTGATTAAGTCGAATACGGCACTTGATCCAACCGCTGACTTCCCCGGGAGCATTTGTCAAAAAACCGAACGATTGATTTGCGCAATCCAAAGAAATGACATTGTTACTCACCGCCGGCCATCCCATTACGCCATCAAAATTCGGCGTCAAATTTGTCGGTACGTTTAATATCGCGAAGCAGGTTTCAACAATACCGGATCCCAGGTCTAATTTTTGCAAATCAGTCCACCCCACCAGAGTTTGGCCGGGGCCAACCCGTGCATCCGGCGGTGGAGTGGTCACTTTTAAGTTCAATTTTTGTGCCGCTGTTGACGTGAGCAGGAAAGGAGTGCCACTTCCGGTATCGAAGGCGAGACGAACAGGCTGGCCGTTAATTTTGGCATCCATAAGAATACGTTCGTCATCAGCATGAACGGCAACAACACAGACAAGGAAAAGGACCGCCGAAATCGTTCTCATGCTGCTTATCTGGGATTTCCCATTGGGGTCTCGCCCGCGACGAGCGCGGGCCTTTTGGTGATTCTCGACGTGCTCCAGAGTTTTGCCAAGTCTTTTCGCGGGCTGTGCTTCTCTTTCCAAATTAAACCGGAGCAATTTCCTGCCAACCATCCACTGAACCCGCCAGGGGCTCCGAAAAGTCTATTGCGCAATTGTGTCGGTAAATTTTACTGCAAATAAAAATTAAAAAAAGGGGGGTTGCATATCGCAACGACCGGACGCCCGTCTTCCCGCTTTGAAGGAAGGCATGATTAAAGCTTAAACGAAGGCATGAAAACTAAATCTAAAATAGCAGTGTTAATTGGTATAACGAGTCTCGCGGCGTTGCCAATGATGGCCCAGGCGGGAGGAGTGGGCGTGAATGTGCAGGTGCCAGGGGTGAGCGTGACGTTGGGCGCGGTCCCCGACACTTACGTGTGGGATGGGACCGAATACGTGGGCTTCGTGGGTGGCGTTTATTACTATCTTGGTCCCCACAATTACTGGGTGCCGATGGATCAGCCACGTCTCGCGCGGTT
>JASHVW010000421.1 GCA_030044395.1 Verrucomicrobiia bacterium | reverse complement strand
CGGCAAAAAAAATGACTTAATCATTATTGTCCACGACCGGATTATCGTTTATCCACAGGAGTGAGGGACAGTTTGAGGTTGAGGGTTCCGAGTTGATAGCTCAGAGCGATGGGCGAGCAGCGTATGAACATTCAACAATTTATGAAAACCGCCTATTTCCTTCTCGCTGTTTCATTTTTGGCAGTGGATGGCTGTTCGACGACGCGACAGGCGGATCGGTCGGGCTCCGACTCTGAGACGGTGCTGGTTACATATCACGTCCAATCAGGCAAAGAAACGGAGTTTCAAAAAGTGCTCTCACACGCATGGGATGTTTATCGGAGTGACCGGCTGGTATATGCCAAACCGCACGTCGTCGTTCGTAATACGGAGGACAGAAACAAAACATCCTTCACCGAAGTTTTTACGTGGGTCAAGTCACCCGATCATGCGCCTGACGACGTAAAGGCTGTCTGGAACCAGGAGCAGTCATTGTGCGAAGCGCGTGATGGGCATAGAGGAATTGAAGGCGGCGAGGTGGAGCTGATAATAGGAAAATAAAAGCCTGATGGGCTTTCCTTCCCATTCCAAAAGGTACTGTCCTAATTTAGGCTGGTCCCCGGCGCGGTTCCTTCTCCCGCGGGAGCGGGAGAAGGTGTCCGAAGGACGGATGAGGGTTGTGGGGAGAAAACCGATTAAAGCGCCGGCAAATTAGGACACTACCTTCCAAAATGCCGAATTGCGTGGAGGACAAATAATTTCTATCGTGATGCTGTGAAGCATTCAGGAAAAGCCCTGGCATCGGCATTCAAGCTGGCCGGCATCACTGCCGCAGCCGTCATTGTGCTGCTCCTCGTCGCGTTTTTGGGCACGGTGATTGGCGGGTTGATTTTGGAGTTCTACGGCGTGCTTATCGGCCTGTGGGTTGTGTTCGCGGTGTTCACGTTTTATTTTTTCCGCGACCCGGCCCCGCTCACGCCCACCGGCGCGAATTTGGTCGTGGCCCCCGCACACGGCAAGGTGGACGTCATTGACACGATGACTGAAAACGAGTTCATGGGCGGCGAGTGCAAGCGCATTTCCATTTTTCTTTCCGTGTTCGACGTTCACGTGCAAAACGCGCCGCTCGCGGGCAAAATTGCCTATTTCAAACATTTGCCCGGACAATATCTCAATGCCATGCGCAGTGATTGCGCGCAATTCAATGAAAATGTCCTGCTCGGAATTGACGCCGTCGAGCCACCCGGCGAAAAGGTGGGAGTGCGCCTGATTGCGGGACTGATTGCCCGGCGCATCGTCCCCTGGATTTCCCAAAACGAAGCCGTTCAACGCGGCGAGCGAATCAGCCTGATTCAATTCGGCTCGCGTGTGGAGGTTTATTTGCCGCTGCGCGCCAAGGTCAAAGTGCCGCTTGGTGAAAAAGTCATCGGCGGCGAAACTGTCATTGCCGCCTTCGATTGAATGAATGAGCCAATCCAAAATCCGCCGCCGGAAAATCCGGATGAGAAGCTGAAAATATACTTTCTGCCGAACCTGCTGACGGCGGGAAACTTGTTTTGCGGCTTTGTGGCGCTGACGAAAATTGTGGACGCGGACCGCACGATTGAGGATCCCCAGGTATATTTCGGGCAAATCAAACTCTCGCTCGCGTTTATTTTGCTGGCCTGCATATTCGATTTGTTCGACGGTCGGGTCGCGCGCATGGGAGGCGTGGAAAGTCCCTTTGGACGCGAGTTCGATTCGCTTGCCGATTTGGTTTCCTTTGGCGTGGCGCCGGCATTTCTGGTCCAGCGCGTGGTGCTGGCCGATGTATTTGGGCAATACCGCCAGATCAGTTGGTTTATTGCTTCCATTTATCTGCTGTGCGGGGCGTTCCGGCTCGCGCGCTTCAATTGCCTTGCCGCCATGAGTTTGCCGGGCGCTGGCAAGGAGTTTCTGGGGTTCCCCATCCCGTCTGCCGCCGGGTTGGTGGCGTCGCTCACCCTGCTCATCATTCATTTTAACGAAAGCCCGAAAGGTCCGATAAGCCTTGGAGGATGGAATTACGTCATCGCCGCCGTTCTCATTTTTCTTTCGGCGATGATGGTCAGCCAGGTGAAATATCCGAGCTTCAAGTCGCTCGGCCTGCGTTCGACCAGCACCTTTGTCAAAATGATTGGCTCGGCGCTGTTCATTGGCGCGCTGGTCATTTTGCGCGAAAAAATTCTCTACTATGTTTTGCCGGCGTTCTTCACCTTGTATCTGGTTTATGGTTTTGTGCGTCCGAGCCTCTCGCGCGCCTGGCGGCGCGAGATTGAAGAAGAGGAGGACGACGAATTTGGCGAGGGTTGAGCATGTGGGACGTGTCTGCCATTCTTATTGCCGGCCTGGCGGGGTATTTCACCGCCCTGCTGTTTTCCTCCATTCCCGTAGGCCCCATCAATCTCACCATCATCAACGAGGGCGCGCAACGTGGATTCAAATGGGCTATTCTTATCGGCCTCGGCGCTTCGGTCATGGAGTTGATCTACTGTTCGCTCGCATTCACCGGATGGTCATCGCTTTTGGATAGTCGCACGGTAAAAGCGGTGATGGAAGTATTCAGTTTCGCTTTCTTGATCTTCCTCGGCGGAAAGTTCCTTTACACGCGAAGCATCAACGCGCCGACCCCACTGGAAATCGCCTCAAAAAAACTCGAACGCCGCCTGGAGGAGAAAATGCATCCGCATTCGGCCTTCATGACAGGCTTTGTGCGGGTGATGGGCAACTTTGGCATCCTGCTCACCTGGGTGGTGCTGGCTGCTTATCTTATGTCGCATGATGCCTATTTCAGGTCCGAAGATTGGGTGGGCAACCATCTGGCTGACAAAGTGGCATGCATTGCGGGGGTCTGGCTCGGCACCAATACCTGGTTCATGGTCTTGAGTTTCAGCGTTTCGCGCGGGCACGGGAAATTCAGCGACAAAACCCTGTTGCGGATGCAACATATCTCGGGTTTTTGCCTGCTGCTGGCGGGACTTTACGGGGGTGCACACGTGGCCTGGCAACTGGGGCACCATCGTCTTTGAAGAACACTCTTTCTGTACCCCTCCGTTCCTGATATGTTCCCCCGCCTCCGCGTCTCGCGGAAAATATTTTTATGCTCAAAGCCGGAATTGTCGGTCTGCCCAACGTGGGCAAATCAACCTTGTTCAACGCCGTCACCCGCACACGAAAGGCGGAGGCGGCGAATTATCCGTTTTGCACCATTGATCCAAACGTCGGCGTCGTCGCCGTGCCCGACGCCCGGCTGAAACCGCTCGCCAATATTGCCAAAACGTCCGTTATCATTCCCGCCGTGGTCGAGTTTGTGGACATCGCCGGCCTCGTCAAAGGCGCCAGCGCCGGGGAAGGCTTGGGCAACAAGTTCCTCTCCCATATCCGCGAAGTGGACGCCATCGTCCAGGTGGTCCGCTGCTTCGAGGACGCGGACATTCATCACGTGAGCGGCTCGATTGACCCGGTGCGCGATATTGAAATCATTAATACCGAACTGGCCATCGCCGACCTGGACAACATCAAAAAACGCCGCGAAAAACTGGCCAAAGAAGTGAAGCGTGGTGAAAAGGCCGCTGTGGCCGAGGACGCAGTGTTGGCGAAATTCGAGCCGGTGCTGGACGCGGGCAAACTCGCCTTAACCGTCCAGTTGACACCGGAGGAAAAAGTTGTCGCGAGGAACTTTTTCCTGCTTACCGATAAACCGACCATTTTCGCCTGCAACGTCAAGGAATCCGAACTGGCGACCGCCGACAAAAATCCGTTCGTTGAAAAGGTGAGCGCTTACGTCAAGACCCATCTTGCCTGCGAAGCCGTGGTCATCAGCGCGCAAATTGAGAGTGATCTGATGGACCTTTCCCCGGATGAGGCGCAGCAGTTTTTAAAGGAACTGGGCGTCGAGGAAAGCGGCATCGGAAAATTGATTCGCGCCACGTATCATCTCCTCGGTTTGCGGACATTTCTAACCGCCGGCGAGAAAGAAGTGCGCGCCTGGACGATTCATGCCGGGGACACCGCGCCGAAGGCCGCGGGTGTGATTCACTCCGACTTTGAGCGCGGTTTCATCAAAGCCGAAACCGTTGCCTACGACGATTTGATCAAGTGCGGTTCCATTGCCGCCGCGCGCGAGAAGGGATTGTATCGGATGGAAGGCAAGGAATACCTGGTGCAGGACGGTGATGTGATGCTCTTCAAGTTCAATGTGTAGATTTACAGAATTTTAAAAATTATTTCCCCAGGTCAATACGACCCGTGTAATCCTGTCCGAAATAGCCGAGCAAAGTCCTGACCAGCAGCGGTTCACGTTCCGTGGAAACTTTCTTCCCGACCGCGATGCAACCCTGCCAGGCGATCTGCAACCCGGGATATTTTTTCGGATTTGCATAGAGATACAGCCGAATCCCCATATTGACATGGACGTAATCTGTCTGAACCGTAGTCGTTTCGAGGCTCGGTTCTCCCGTATTTTCCTGT
>JASHVW010000045.1 GCA_030044395.1 Verrucomicrobiia bacterium | reverse complement strand
CCATCCGTGCCATTCGGCGCCTCAATCACCTCAAAGCCCTTCTGACGAAGCGCGAGCTGAATCATTTCACGCAGCCACTCTTCATCGTCAATCACGAGAATCTTTTTCATTCGGAAAATCCACTAAATACAGCACACTCTGTGCCCCGCCTTAAAGCAAAATCACTTCCCGCCCGCTATCCAAACGCAAGTTTACTTCCGTTCTTCCATCGGCACGTAGTGGTTGAGCCCCGGTCCGGTGTAAATCTGCCGCGGCCGGCTGATGCGGCTCTTCGAGTCTTCCATGATTTCTTTGTAATTCGCGATCCAGCCCGGCATCCGGCCAATAGCGAAAATCACCGGAAACATCTCCACCGGAATCCCGATCGCCCTCATGATAATCCCGCTGTAAAAATCAACGTTCGGATACAGCTTGCGCTCGACAAAATAGGAATCCTTCAGAGCCGCCTCCTCCAGATTCTTTGCAATGTCCAATAACGGGTCATTGATGCGCAACTTGGCCAGAACTTCGTCGCATGATCTTTTGATAATCTTCGCACGGGGATCGTAGTTCTTATACACCCGATGGCCGAAGCCCATTAATTTTTTGCCACTGTTCTTGTCCTTCGCCGCGGCGATGAATTTGGAGCCGTCGTCGCCGGTTCGATGGATTTCTTCGAGCATCTCCAAGACGGCCTGGTTGGCGCCTCCATGGAGCGGGCCCCACAAGGCGCAGACACCCGCCGAACAACTCGCGAAAAGATTGGCCTGGCTCGACGCCACCATCCGCACCGTGGAAGTCGAGCAGTTTTGTTCGTGGTCGGCATGCAGCAAAAAAATCAAATCCAGCGCGCGAACCACTTCCAGTTTGATCTCGTAATCCTCGTAAGGCGTCGAATACATCATGTGCAGAAAGTTCGCCGTGTATTTGTAGGCCTTCTTGGGATAGATCAGCGGCAGACCGCGGGATTTCCGGTAGGAATAGGCCGCAATCGTCCGCACCTGCGACATCAACTTCGCGGCGTAATTTTCAAACTGGCTGTTCGCCTGCCCCCAGTGCCAGTGCATCAGGCCATCGTCAAAACAACTCGCCGCGTTGATCATCGCCGAGAGAATCGCCATCGGATGCGCCGTGGTCGCGAAGCTCTCAAAATGATACTTCATGTCCTCGTGCAAAAATTGGTGCTCCGTGAACAAATCGGAAAACCGCCGGAGTTGCGCCCGGTTGGGTAGCGACCCGTATATGATCAAATAGGCCGCCTCGACAAACGTGGATTTCTCCGCCATCTCCTCGATCGGGATGCCGCGATATCGCAGAATTCCTTTTTCGCCGTCAATGAAGGTGATTTTGCTGATGCACGAACCTGTGTTGCCATAGCTCTCGTCCAGGGTGATGTATCCGCTGTCGGCGCGCAGCGACGAAATGTCCACCGCCTTCTCACCCTCGCTGCCTTCAAGGGTGGGCAGCGAATAACTTTTTCCGTCCAGTTCCAGTTTTGCCTCTTTGCTCATTTTTTTCTTTTCGTTCGTTTTGAAGAATGTGCCGACGAACCAAATGAATGGCAAGCCAGATTCTCAAAAACAAATTTCTTTTGCCCCGCGCTGCAATCGGTATTTTCTCCCCATGCCGCCGGACGAAGATGCCAAGGCCAATAATTTTCTGCGACGGGCGTTTGTCGCGTGCGTCCTCTCTCTTGCCGTATTTCAGTTCTCCGAGAATACCGCCGATCCGGATTTGTGGGGGCATGTCATCTACGGCAGCCATTTCCTCCAAACCGGTCACTTGATGCGAGCCGACCCGTATTCCTGGACCGTCGCCGGCCATGAATGGATAAATCATGAAATCCTGGCTGAGGTTGTCATGGCCCTGTCGTATCGCGCGTTGGGTGGAACAGGCCTGTTGTTGCTCACCGTCATCATCGGGCTGCTCACATTTTTTGTTGCCCTCTCCATCGCGGTGAACGATGGCGATTCAAAAACAAATATCACCGCATGGACCTTCGGCGCGCTCGCCGTCGTGGAAATCTCCTTTGGCTTCGCCGCCCGCCCGCAAATTTTCACCGCGTTGGCGCTGGCGCTGGAACTTTGGCTCCTTCGCCAGGTCCATGGCGGAAACTGGAAATGGGCGCTCGTTCTGCCCCCATTGTTCGCCCTGTGGATCAATACCCATGGAGGCGTCATCGCCGGCCTCATCTTGCTCTTCGCCGCCGCTGCCGCAACGACCGCCCAGATTCTCTTTCACTCCGCGCACGGCGAAGGAACCGCCTTTGGTGCCAGACCGGGTGATGGTCCCCCTGGAAATAGTGTAATATGCGCAACACAGCATATAGGTGCGACCCCACTTTCAAGCCATCGGCCGACAATTCCCCCTCTCCCAGCGGGAGAGGGCCGGGGTGAGGGAGAGCCATTTGAAAATACGGCGCCCCCCGAGCGTCAGAGTAAGCGCGAGGCGAAGTTAAAAATCCTCCTGTCCCTTTGGCTCGCTGCTTTTTTCTCCGGAGCTGCGTTGCTCGTAAATCCATACGGCTTTGGACTAATTCGTTGGTTGTTCGCCAGTATTACCTGGCTGCGCCCGCAAATTGCCGAATGGAACCCCGTCACGCTCGGGTGGGACCACGCGGCATTCTTCTTCTGCGTCGCCCTGGCGGCAGCATCATTCTTATTCTCAAGACGGCCGGCCCAACTATGGGAAACCGCCGTTCTTGTAATATTGGCAGCAATGGGGTTTCGCGCCGTCCGCAACACTCCCCTCTTCTGTATCGCGGCACTGGCGCTTGTCCCGCCACATTTGGCCAATCTCCTCGATCGGTTTAAGCATCATTTTTCCCGGCTGACGGGAATTTTCCGCCAGCCGGCCTCGCGAGCAGCCCTTGCCAGCCTCTTTTCCCTCCTGGCCGCCGCGATCCTTTTTGCCACGTTTTCTCTTCACAAGGAACGCGCGTGGACAATGGAAGTCCCGCGCGCCCAATATCCCGTCGCTGCCATCCGATTCATTCAACAGCACCATCTGCACGGCAATCTGCTGGTCTTTTTCGATTGGGGCGAAATGTGCCTTTGGGAATTGCCGGACAGCCGACCCTCCATTGATGGCCGGTTGGACACATGTTACCCGGCCGATGTTATCGCCGCCCATTGGCAATTCTACAACGCGGAGCCGTTCGACACGAACTTGCTGAACATTGCCCGGGCCGACTTCGCATTGTTGCCGTCGCACCTGGCCGGTTCGCTGGCGCTCGCCAAAAATGACGGCTGGCAACCCGTGTATTTCGACAACCTCGCCGTCGTCCTCGTAAGGCAACCAAGCCAATTCCCGGACCTATCCGGACTCCGGCTTCCCGTGGAAGGCGACCCCGGCGCCACCCATGGGCGTGCCCCCTTCCCAAACCATTTGCCCCCGCGATGAGCGGCTCCTCTCGCCAAGTGCATTCCCGCGCGCGCCCACATGGAGCCTCGTTGAAGCCTGCCTCCACCTCGTCCTCCTCCTTGTTCTCGACTCCATTTCCGCGCGCCTCCCGTTGAAATAATTCGGTCTAATTCGCGTTAATTCGCGTCAAAACCCATTTCTGTGCGCCCCCATCTGTATCCCCGTTGAGGCCGTTTTGCCTCCGCGTCTCTACCGTTTATTTCCCCGGTAGTTTAAGAAAATTCGCCACAATCTGCCGGCCGTTTTGCGTGAGAATGCTTTCGGGATGGAATTGCACACCCCAGATAGGCAGCGTCTTGTGCCGAACTCCCATGATTTCACCTTCCTCCGTCTCCGCAGTCACTTCCAATATCTCCGGCATCGTGTCGCGTTTGATCACCAGCGAATGGTATCGTGTGGCGGAAAACGGATTCGGCATTCCCGCAAACAGATCCTTTCCGTTATGTTTAATCAGCGACGTTTTTCCATGCATCATCCGATAGTTCACCACCACCTCTGCGCCAAACGTGTGCCCAATACACTGATGTCCCAGGCAAACGCCAAAGATCGGCACTCCTTCCTGTGAAAAAGCGCGGATGACGTCGTTGGATAAGCCTGACTCCCGCGGAGAGCAAGGCCCCGGCGAAACGAGAATCCGCTCCGGCATAAGCGCCCGGATTTCATCGAGCGTCGCTTCGTCATTGCGCTTGACTGTAATTTCCGCCCCCAACTCCCCGAGATATTGCACGAGGTTGTAGGTGAACGAATCGTAGTTGTCCAAAACCAAAATCATTCGATCTTATCGGCCGATGGCCTCCAGCATTGGCCCGATGTCTCTTTCCGGCACGCGCTGGTTCCAAACCACTTTACCGATTTTTTTGGCCAGGACAAATCTGATTTCGCCGTCGCTCACTTTTTTATCCAGGCGCATGGCATTAAAGACTTTTTGGCGCTGGGCCGCCTTCAAATGAATCCGTGTCGGCAGACCGGCCCGCTGAAACAACTCCGCGATGCGCTCCGCATCCCGTTTCGGCAAACCCGACCGTATTTGCGACAGCCTCGCCGCGGCAGCCTGGCCGATTGAAATGGCCTCACCGTGCAAAACCTTCCCGTAACCGGCGCTGTTTTCAATGGCGTGACCGATCGTGTGGCCGAAATTTAAAATTGACCGCAACCCGCCTTCCGTCTCATCGCGGCTCACCACGTCGGCTTTGATCTGGCAGCAGCGCGCTACGATGGATGCGAGGGTCCGGCAGTCGCGCTTTAAGATTTTGGGGAGATGGTGATCCAGTAACGCGAACAATTTGGCGTCGGCGATGATGCCGTATTTGATGACTTCGGCCAGTCCCGCGCGGAATTCCCGCTCGGGCAGCGTGTTTAAGGTGTCCAAATCGCAGAGCACCAGCCGCGGCTGATAAAATGCGCCGACGAGATTCTTTCCGCCGCGTAAATTGACGCCGGTCTTGCCACCAACGGAACTGTCCACCTGGGCGAGCAGGGTGGTGGGCGCCTGAATAAAGGAAATTCCGCGCAAATAAGTCGCGGCAACAAATCCGGCCAGATCCCCGACCACACCGCCGCCCAGAGCGACAACGAAGGATTTCCGTTCAAGCCGTTGCGCCGCCAGGTGATCGTAGCAGCTCTGCACCGTTCGCAGACTCTTCGCCGTTTCGCCCACCGGGACGGTGATTAATGCGGGAAAAAATCCCCCCCTGGCGAGGGCGTCAAAAACCGCTTTTGAATAAAATTTTCCGGCGTTTTTATCCGTAATGATCGCGCACCGCTTTCCCAATCCGAGTCGTTGACATTCCAAGCCGATGCGGCCCAGCAAACCGCCGCCAATTCTGATGGCGTAACTGCGGCTCCCAAGCTTCACGGAAACGGTGTGCATGACGGATATAATAAACAGAAAAGCCAAAAGCGAAAAGCGGAAACCGCGAACCAACGCCAATCCAACCAGATCAAACCAGTTTTCCGCATCAGCCGTTACGATCTTTTCGTGTATTTCGTGTTTTGCGGTTTAATTACCGCTTCTCAATGCATTTTCATTCGCCCATTCGCGCGTTTCTGCTAATTTCAATTCCGCATGGCGTTTGAATTGACATTCCTGGGCACTGGCACTTCGCAGGGCGTGCCCGTCATCGGCAAGGAGTATCCTCCGGAATTTCTCGCCAACCCCAAAAACTGGCGCACCCGCCCCTCCATTTACGTCGCTACCGGCAAAACCAGGCTCGTCGTGGACACCACCCCGGAATTCCGCATGCAATGCCTGCGCGAAAATATTATGTGGCTCGACGCGGTCATTCTCACGCATGCCCACGCCGACCATATTATGGGCCTGGATGATTGCCGCCGCTTTTGCGATCTGCGCGGCGGTCCCCTGCCCGTCTATGCCAGCGCGGAAACCATGGAAAATATCAAACGCGTCTATGTTTACGCGTTCGATGGACGACCGATTTGGAAGGGATATTTTCATCCCGAACCGCACCTGGTGGATGGACCGTTCACACTCGGCGATTTGGACATCATCCCCCTGCCCTTGCCGCATGGTTCCATGACCACGACCGGCTATCTGTTTTTGCAAAATGGAAAAAGACGCCTGGCCTATTTGAGCGACTGCAGGGAAATCCCGGCCGACGCGCTCGAAAAAGTCCGCGGCGCGGAAATCGTGGTGCTCGACGCGCTGCGTCCCAAACCCCATCCTACGCATATGAACCTTGATGAGGCGCTGACCGCGGCGCGGCGCATTGCCGCGGAACGCACCTACTTCACGCACATGACACACGATTACGACCATGACAAGGCTCAGGCGGAATTGCCGGCCGGAATCTGGTTCGCATATGACGGATTGAAAATAAGAAGCAACGAGCCATGAACCGACAGAACAAAATCATTCAACATTCGGCCACAGCGGATCCCCATGCGCCGTTTCCCCTTCGCTCCCAATCTCATCAGCTTTTCAGAAGTCTCGCTCCACTTTTCATCTGGCTTGTCTCCGCCGCGTATTGCCTTGCGGACAATGATGTTACGAATTTTGTTCCGTCGAACCCGCCCGCGATGACCGCGATCACCAGCCACCATACGCAGGCGTATCGCGCGGCCAAATGGTTTATGCGCGGCGCCAATCTTGGCGATTATTTGGAGGTGCCGCCGGGACAAGGCTGGCGTGTGACCGTTTCGGCGAACGATTTTGTGGAAATAGCCGCCCAGGGGTTCGACCACGTGCGCGTGCCGGTCGGCTGGCAACATTACGTCGGCCCGGCCCCGGATTTCCAGTTGTCGCCGATGATTTTCTCGCGGGTGGATTTCGCCGTCACGAACGCGTTGAAAAACCACCTCGCCGTCCTCATCAACATCCATCACTTCGACGAGATGGACGATGATCCGACCAACGCCACACCGGAATTCCTGGCCATCTGGCGGCAAATCGCAGCGCATTATCAAAAATTTCCATCCGAACTGGCGTTTGAACTGGACAATGAACCCCACCAAAACGCGACGACGGCGCTCATGAACCCCATCTATGCCCTGACCATCGCGGAAATTCGCCGGAGCAATCCGCGCCGGACAATTTTTGTGGAACCGGGCGATTGGGGCAACATTGACGGATTAAAAGATCTTGTCCTTCCACCCGACCAAAACGTGATTGTTTCGGTGCATTGCTACGATCCGTTTTACTTTACTCACCAGGGCGCCACCTGGGCCGGCCCGGACACCAGGGTCACCGGCATCCATTTTCCAGGCCCGCCGGCCACCCCGCTAACCCCCGCCCCTTCCTTGAATTTAAATCCCTGGGTCACTCATTGGATCCAACGTTACAACTCGCTGCCAACAGACCAGAATCCCAGCAGCCCGATCGCGTTTGAAGGAGAATTAAAATACGTCCGGGCGTGGTCGGATTATTATGGCCGCCCAATCCATCTCGGCGAATTCGGGTGCTTTACCACCGCCGACCAGAAATCGCGCGCGAATTTTTACCGCGCGTTTCGTCTGGCCTGCCAGCAGGAACATATCGGATGGGCGATATGGGATTGGAACGCCAACTTCAGGTATTGGGACGAACAGGATGGCCGGCCGTTGCCGGGAATGCACGAGGCGCTGTTTGGGAAGTGAGTCCGATAAATCTTTTTTATGACAATTTGGGCGGTTGCCTGTCAAAGGCAGGGTGGATGAAAAAAGTCCTGGTCCAACTCGCATTTTTTAGTTTTGTCCTCGCGCCAATCCTGGCCTGCGCGGACGACGGCAGGGAAGTTGTCGTCGTCTATAACAAACGCATGCCGGGCTCGAAAGAGGTGGCGGAGTATTACGCCCAACTGCGCCAGGTCCCGGAAAGACAAATTTTTGGTTTTGCCCTCACCACAAATGATGTGATGTCGCGGGCCGAGTTTCGCAATGACCTGCAATTGCCGCTCGCCCACGACCTCGAGGCCTACGGTCTTTGGAAATTGGCCCGAACTATGATTCCCGTCACGAATGGCGAACCCAAACACGTCGTTCGCCAGATCGTCGCTTCCAAAATCCGTTACGCGGTTCTGTGCTACGGCGTTCCCCTGAAAATCGCCTCCGACCCGAATCTGCACGAGGTCGCACCGGCAACATTGTCGGCCCCCCTCCGCCGCGATGACGCCTCGGTGGATTCGGAACTTGCCTGGCTGCCGTTACTTGACACCAAACCACCACTAATGGGCCCAATGCCCAACTGGAATTATGGCGTGACGAACACCGCATTGCTCAACCCCACCAATGGAATATTGATGGTCGCCCGGCTGGACGGCCCGAGCGCGGACATTGCGCGCGGCCTCGTGGACAAGGCCCTCCAAGCTGAACGCGACGGCCTTTGGGGTCGCGCCTATTTCGACGCCCGCGGCCTCGCCCCTACCAACCCTCTTTATCTCGGCGATCAATGGATTCTTACCGCAGCGGAAATTTGCCGTGGATTGGGATTCCAGACGTTTGTGGATGACCGCCCGGATACGTTTCCTGCCGATTTCCCCATGAGCCAGATTGCCATCTACTGCGGTTGGTATGCGGGTGAAGTTTGCGGTCCGTTTGCCCAACCTAAAGTGGAATTTATGCCCGGCGCCTTCGCGTACCATCTCCATTCGTTCAGCGCTGCCACCCTCCGCGACCCCAATAACTATTGGGTCGGCCCGCTGTTGGCGAGAGGCGCCACCTGCACCATGGGTTGCGTCAATGAACCATACCTTGGCCTGACGCCAAATATCGCGGTCTTCATCTCGCGGTTCACCACCAGCCGGTTCACCTTTGGCGAAGCGGCTTGGGCCGCGCAACCGGCCCTGTCTTGGCAGACCACCGTCGTCGGCGACCCGTTGTATTGTCCGTTTGAAAGGACGGACGAAGCATGGCTCCAGGAATTGGAAGCGCGCCACAGCCCGCTCGTTGATTGGGCGATCTTGCGCAGCATCAACATCGCCTTCCTTCGCGGTCGCCTCCCCGGACAATTGGCTGACATCTTGGTAAATCTCCCGGAAACCGCCCAAAGCGCTGTGCTCACCGAAAAGCTGGCCGACTATTATTCCGCCGAAGGCCGGCGTGACGCTGCCATTGCCACCTACGAAAAAGCCCTGCAATTGGACCCGTCGCCCGAACAGCGCATCCGATTGCGCCTCACGCTTGGCAAATTGCTTCAATTGAAAGGCTCTGATGCTGAAGCGCGCCTTGACTATCAGCAACTCCTCAATGAATCTCCCGATTATCCGGGCAAGGCGGCGATCGAGCGTGAAATCATTTCGCTGCCTTCCCCCGATGCCAACTCAAAGCACTGATTCATGCCGGCCTTTTTTGACACGCACGCCCATCTGGATTATCCCGATTACGCCGATGACCTTGCTGACGTCATCACGCGCGCCCAAGCGGCGGGAATCGAAAAAATCATTTCCATCGGCACCGACCAGAACAGCAGCCGGCGCGCGATTCAACTGGCGGAAAAATTCCCGAATGTCTTCGCCGCC
>JASHVW010000420.1 GCA_030044395.1 Verrucomicrobiia bacterium | reverse complement strand
AAAAAGAATTCACCGAATACGCCAGTGCCGCAGCCGAACTCAAAGCCTTGAGATCAGCTCAATAGCGATTTGGCAAATGTGGCGGGCCTGAATTCCGTGAGGTCTTTGGAGTGCGCCCTCCGATCCATCACGGGCGCTTTCCTGTCGTATCGCCGGCGCACCCTTCTTCCAATCCCGGTCAGTGGGGTTCGTCTATAACCCGCTCAGATCGAAATCTCGGCCGCTTTCCAATACGTCGCCGTCGAACACAACAGTCTTCTTTTTTCGTAGATTCGACACGGTATCCAACGGTGAATGGCGCGTGACGATAAATCGGCTTCGATGTCCTGCCTTGATCTTTCCAATTTTTTCGCCAAATCCCAGGCGATTTGAACTGGCGCCAGTCGCCGAATTAATCACGGCCAATGGCGCCAATCCAGCGCGTTCCATCAACTCCAATTCATATAGCAAGCCTGCCCCATGCGCTACGCCGCACGAACCGGCATCGCTTCCGGCGATGATGACGACGCCCATTTGACTGGCTCTCCCCAGACTGGCGGCGTGCTGTTCAAGGATCTTTTTCAGGTTGGATACCACTCGGGCGTCCCAACCTATCACCCCGGCGTGGTCAACCTGTTCCTGCACCGGCGCAAATGTCGGCACCCACGCAATCCCACGATCGCGCATCTTTGCCAGTTGATCGTCTCGAATAAAGAAACCGTGTTCAATGGAATCCACCCATCCATCAATCGCCCGTCCTATACCCCAATCTCCGGAAGCGTGGGCAAAGGTTTGTCGCCCAAATGATTTGGCGGCGCTCACCAGCTCGGAGATTTCCGCCGTCGTCATTTGTGGCTCGCTGGTCACCGCGCCCTTGTTGAAATTGATAATGCCAGTCGGAATCAATTTAATCCGGTGGGCCCCCGCCTTCACCCGCGCTTCAACGCAGCCCTTCAGTGTATCGAAATCCTCAATCGGACGGGCCATGAATCCCCCGTATCGTCCTTTGTGATGAATCGCCGCGCCCGGGCTGTCCACGTAAGGCATCAAAGGGCGGTTGCGGTTCGCATAGAGTTTGCTCAAAGCCAATCCCACCCCGTCCTTGTCGCCCGCATCGCGAACGCCCACGACACCCAGTTGCACAAGCTTCTCGAGCCGCGGAAGCGCAGCCGCCAGCAGCTCTTCCGGCGTTTGTTTCAAATACGCCGCCCGTTTGTCCGGATCCAATTCGCCGCCTTCCAGGAAAAAATGCGCGTGCGCGTCAATCAGCCCCGGCATGAGCGTGTAGTCCGGCAAATCCACATCCGGCTCGAGCCGCTGGTCCGGCAAATTTCCCGCCGGAGATTTCGCGTCGGCAAAGAGGATTTGATCTCTATTGAAGAGCACGTGGGCGTTGTGGAGCGGCTTTGTCGAAACGCCGTCCAGCAGCGTTCCAACCTTCAACCACACCGCCCGGCCTCCGGTTGCCGGAGGGATTAATTTCTTTTCCATTCTTAAATTTCAACCGCCTGCGCCTCGCTGCAAATAGCCAGGATGGCTTCCGCCTGCCGGAAACCGGCGGTTTCGCGGTTTTCACCTGCGCCCGCCCGGCCTTGCGCGAGCGCGTGGCACAATTTGCCAACCATCGGATGGCCGTGGGGCAGCGGGGCGGGCGATTTTTCCGGATTGGCCAGGGCAAAATCCAGGCCCGCTTCCATGCCTAATGTCAAATAGGCGTTCTCCAATTCTTCACGAATGCCCTTTGGCGTTCCCCAGGCAAAATTGGAAAGGCCCACCACCATGTGAACACCCTGCAAATCCCGGTCGGCGCTGATGAGCTGCATTGCATCCAGGCCAATGTTGACCAGCCCATACGTGTCCGCCCCCACCGGCGCCAGCCCCGGGTCAATCAGGATTTGCTCCGTCCGGCGGCCGGCCCTGGTCACCAGCAATTCGACGAACTGTTTCGCAACCCGGTGGGCGTCCTGTGGATTCAGGCATTGTCCCGAACCGCCGTCAACAAAATGTTCCGATGCCATCACGATCGCCAGCGTATCATAATGTTTGACGAGTTCAATCATCTCATCGAGATGTTGGCGCGACGCGGCGAGCGAGTTCAGAATCGGCGCGCCGCCCTTTTTGCGGTCATAATGCTTCAGCGCCACTCGATGATATTCCACCGATGGATTGTCGAAACTGATTGGCGTGGGCGTCGCCTCCTGGATGGCTGGAACGAGGTCGGGCAGGAAGTCAAGCATCTCCCGCATTTTTACCTGGATGCGCTGCGTGCCGTCAATGTTCAGCGTCAAATAACTCGCGCCCAGGTCCGACTGTAATTTGGCGAGATTTTGATAAACCTTCAGGCTGCGGTCGGTGAAGGCCTTGCGGGCGCGGGCATAGGAATTGTTCATCAACTCGCCGATGACATGCAGTTTTTTGCTCATTAAAACTTTCAGATTTTGGTGTTTCCGGACCGCGGGTCCATGACCGGCAATGCCTCCGCTTCCGCCCTTGTCGCCGAAGAAGATGCCTTCCCCAACCCATTTGTCTTCCTGCCGGCATGGTCGCGCCCCAGCCAATTGTTTGCCCAGGCAGAAGTCCCGCGCAATCCCTGGTTTTGAATCACGGGTGCATGCTTGAGCAAATCCTTTTCGACGCCGTCGCTCTTCAGGCGTTCGTAGGCGCGCAGCCAGATGCAATCGCCGTAGCCGTCCACTTCGCACCGGCCTTCCCGCGTTCCGCCGCACGGGCCGTTTCGCTGGTTCTTCGCGCATTGCGATTCCGGGCAAAGATATCCAATCTCCGGCAGCGAACAATCACCACAGTCCTTGCACTGGAATAAGGCCGCCTTGCTCCAATGCTCCAGCGCGCGCAACGGCGGCGGGCCTTGATAGGAATCCTTTGATCGGGCGCAAATCCCGGCCCCCCACCGGCTGAAGGCGGTGCCCGGGGCGAAAATGTTGTCGTGAACCCATTTGGAAATGCGGTAGGTCGCCACCACGTGTTTGGATTCAACCGGCGGTCCGGTGTCCCGCGTTGCCGGAGCGGCCAGCCCCGTAACCGGGTCCTCCGCGTAATAAAAAAATTCGCCGGGGCGCGAGAATCGGACTTCCCGCGCGAATTGTTTCCAGTCATCCTTCGAAAAGCTCTTCTCAATCTCGAGGATTTGTTGGATTGCCTGGAATTGGTGGACGCCTCCCAGATAGACGCCCCGAAAGCCCAACCCGCGATAAATCGCGATTTGCTTGGCGGCAAATTCCGAGAAAAATGCCCTGCCACCGTCGGCGGATTGCGCCTGTCGGCGACATAACTCAAACAGCGGCAGGCTGACCACGACGCCGGGAATTTTTCCCTCGTGAAAAATTTGGGCGACCCGCGGACCCAACAAATAAACGTTGCCGATCAGCGGCGTCTGGTCCATTCCGTGGTTCGCAAGATATTGCCGCAGTTCGGAAATTTTCCGCGAATCGAATCCAATCTGGTTGATGATGAATTGCGCGCCGCATTGGATTTTCTTTTCGAGCTTGACGTATTGGGGCATCACTTCGCCCTCGCGCAATTTGAAGTTGGTTGTCACGGCCCCGATGCAGAACCGCGTTTTCTGCAATCGCTGGTATTTGCCGTTCACCGCCTTGGGATCCAGCCCCTGGTTCATTTTGTTCAGCATCGAGATCAGTCCCACGGAATCCACGTCGAAAACCGGCTTGGCCAGGCCTTCGTTCCCAGCCACGGGATAATCGCCGGTCATCGCCAGGATGTTGTGAAAACCCTCGCTGTCGAGCTGCCAGGCCTCGCTTTCAAGGCCGTTTCGATTCAGGTCCTTGCACGTAAGATGAATCACCACTTCCTTGCCGGCGTAAAGAATCGGGCGTCCGAGCGCCAGCGGCGCCAGTTGCGGATTTCCCCCCGCGTTGTCCGTGATGGAGATCCAGTCTATCTCACCGCTGGCGATCAGGTCGTTGGCAAACGTTCGCGCCTGGATGGCGCTGCCCTCGGACATCGAACCGCGCACCGATACCAGTTCCGTCCCGATGAGAAAACGGGGCGACTGTAATAACATCTCGCGCAAGGTCTGCATGATTCATGACAACAGCCCGGCTTACGAAAACTTCATCTCCAATTCCTTCTTCACCGCTTCCGCCACGTCGCGCGGCGCGCCCCGCCGCTCACCCGGCTCCCCCCAGCGCAGTTGCGACATGTAACTGTCGGCCTGAATCAAACCTTGTTTCTGCGCTGAGGCGTCAATCTGGTCGGCAAACCGCGGCGGCAGGTCCACTTTGATTTCATCAAAATCGTCCCACGCCTTCACCTGCGAGGGAATGTCCTGCCAAAATAGGACCTGAAATTTGGATTTGCCATCCGCCCCGTCAGCCGCCCGCGACCTTTCGCGTTCAGCTTTGACTTCTTCAATCGTCTCGATTTTCGATTTCGCCTTCGGCGGCGGACCTTTGCCAACCAGATAAAGAAACAGGTCTACCGCGTTCGATGCATCCGCGCCATACCCGTCCGCGCCGATCTCATCGGCGAACATTTGACTGATGGGCGCGCCACCGATGGCAAACTTGATTTTGTCCATGCCGCGCTCTTTGTATCCGTCAATCACCGTTTTCATGTAAGTCATCGTCGTCGTGAGCAGCGCGCTCATGCCGATGATGTCCGGTTTGTGTTGGTCGGTGGCGGCGAGAAATTTATCAATACTCTGGTCAACCCCGATGTCATGCACCTGAAAACCGGCG
>JASHVW010000419.1 GCA_030044395.1 Verrucomicrobiia bacterium | reverse complement strand
ATCGAACAGCAGGAAGGCGGGCCAAAGGGTTCGAAAGCATAAGGGAAAGGAATGACGGGAAATGACTAATTCCTGGAGCGTTTAAAAAAACGGTAGCCGCAAATTGAAAGCGCTGAACGAAATTCCGCGAGGTTTTGGACTGCGACAGCCGTCTGGCGCTTTTTCGCCGTATCGCCGATGTGGTATCTCCTAAACTGAGCCTGCTTGGCGGCTCAGAATTAATTAATCTGCCCTACACACGGTTCTGGCCGCCGGAATTCGGGCACGGCGCGCCCGCAGTCCGGAAAAACGTCCCATTCGGCGGTGTGCATCAAGACGCACACTTCCCAAGCTGTGGAACAGGGATAAAATAATCGCAATTGAGAATTACAACGACATCCAGGGCAGATGTTTGCAGAAAAAGGCGACCATGAAATTCAATCATTTGGCGATTGCTGCTCTTTTGGCGGTTTCCACAAATATGGCCCGCGCCACGGTACATTACGTGAACGTGAACGGGATGGACCCGGTTTCGCCGTTCACAAACTGGGTCACGGCAACAACGAACATCCAAAACGCCGTGGATGCCTCCGCTTCGTCAGGTGATGAAGTGCTCGTGACGAACGGGATTTATCAAACAGGCGGCAGGACATTATATTCGATATCAAATCGTGTGGGGGTAGATGGCAAAAACGTCGCGATTGAAAGCGTCAATGGCCCGGGTGTGACCATCATCGAAGGCTATCAAGTTTCCGGCACGACCAACGGAAGCACGGCATTCCGATGCGCCGCCTTGCAAGGCAACACCCTCTTGTCGGGCTTTACATTAACCGGGGGAGCAACTGGAACAGGAGCACTCGGACAAGGCGGGGGTGTCTATTGCAGTTCGACAACCTGCGTCGTGAGCAATTGCATCATCATCGGCAACTCGGCCTACGCCGAAGGCGGCGGTGCGTATGGCGGTAGTTTGGTGGACTGCTTTGTCATAAATAACTCCGCCCTGGAAGCCGGTTCGGGAACGGGTGGCGGCGCGTATATGAGTGATTTGACCAATTGCGTCCTCACGGCGAATTTTTCCGCTTATCGCGGCGGCGCGGCGCAGAACTGCACACTGGTGAATTGCACCGTCGCAGAGAACACCGGGGAAGTGGATGGCCTGGACGGCTGCAAAGTTTATAATTCGATTTCCTATTACAATACCCCAGATAACGGCGGGTCCTCCGGCGACGGGAATGCTTTTACCAATGCCTGCACCATTCCGCTGCCGTATGAAGGCGACGATATCGTCACCAATCCCCCGCTCTTCGTAAATTTGACCAATGAAAATTTTCAGTTGCTGCCGTGGTCGCCCTGCGTCAATGCGGGCAACAATACCTTCATTCTCAACCCCACGGATTTGGCCGGAAATCCGCGAATCGTGGCCGGGACGGTGGACTTGGGCGCGTATGAATTTCAGGCGCCCCTTCATTTTGTGACCCTGGCCGGCACAAATCCGATTTCACCCTATGGCACCTGGCTGACGGCCGCGACGAACATCCAGAATGCGATTGATGCGGCGAACGCCGGCGATTTCATCGTGGTCAGCAACGGCCTTTATCAAATCGGCGGACGGACCGTAAACGGATATGCGGTCACAAACCGGGTGGTGATTGACCAGGCAGTGACTGTGCAAAGCGTCAATGGCCCGGCCTCAACCATCATTGCGGGTCTGCCCGGCACAGGCGCGTTTGCCTCTGAGGGCTGCCGTTGCGTCTATTTGACAAACGGCGCGGTGCTTTCGGGCTTCACTTTGACAAATGGGGCCACGTTCGGCTCCGACCCCACGAATGAATTAAGCGGAGCAGCAGTTTGGTGCGAATCTGCTGATGCCATCATTTCGAATTGCGTGATAACGTGCAGCTATGCCCCTGATTACGGAGGTGGTGCGTATCAGGGAACGCTTGATAACTGCATTATTTCCAACAACGTCGCATTCCTCGACGGCGGGGGAGCCTACCTGGCGAACCTCAATAATTGCATCATTACCAGTAACAGGCTTATCCAGGGCTTTGGCGGAGGAGGAGTGGATTACGGCGTTTTAAGCAATTGTGTCATAACCGCCAATCGCGGGTCCGTCGGCGGCGGCGCCTTAAACAGCGCTTTAACCAGTTGTGTCATCAGCAATAATAGCGCCGGGCTGGGCGGCGGATTATACGAGTGTATTGCGACTGATTCCCTGATTTCAAGCAACGGCGCCAGTGGAAACGGCGGTGGCGCCTGTTCAAATCTACTGAACAATTGCATTCTGGAATACAATATCGCAATCCAGGAAGGCGGCGGCGCCTATGGAAGCCATCTGATCAATTGCACTGTCGTGAGCAATTCCGCCAACGATGGCGGGGGCATCGCCTTCGGCAGCGCGACCAATTGCATCGTGTACGATAACAATTCGCCCTCTGGAACCAATTGGTATGTCTCCTTATTGGGCTATTGCGACACCACGCCCCTGCCTGGTTCCGACGTGGGCGACATTACCAACGACCCGGTCTTCGTAAATCCCGTTGCCGGCAATTTCCAATTGCAATCCAATTCCCCGTGCATCAACGCCGGCGATAACGCGGTGGTCAACACTTCCACTGATTTCGTCGGCAATCCGCGCATTGTTGGCGGTCTCGTGGACATGGGCGCGTACGAATATCAAACGCCGACTTCGGTGATTTCCTATGCCTGGCTCCAGCAGTATGGATTGCCCATCAATGGCTCGGACGATTTCGAAGATTTGGATGGAACGGGCTTTACTGTTTATCAGGATTGGGTCGCCGGCTTGAATCCGACGAATCCTGCGTCCGTATTGGCGAT
>JASHVW010000418.1 GCA_030044395.1 Verrucomicrobiia bacterium | reverse complement strand
ATGTCCTGCCCCAACGGCGCGCTGCGCATGGTGCCGAACCGGAGCGCGTCCGCGCCGTACTTGCCAATCAGATCGAGCGGATCGGGCGAGTTGCCGAGGCTCTTCGACATCTTCCGCCCCTGCTTGTCGCGGATAATGCCCGTGAAATAGACGTTCCGAAACGGCAAATCGCCCACGAACTCGTATCCGGCCATGATCATCCGCGCCACCCAGAAGAAAATAATGTCCGGCCCGGTGACCAGGTCCGTCGTCGGATAAAACTTTTTGAGCGCGTCGGTTTGCTCCGGCCAGCCCATCGTCGCAAATGGCCACAGCCACGAACTGAACCAGGTGTCGAGCACGTCGGGGTCCTGGGTGAAACCAAATTTTTCAAACAAATCGCAATATTTATCGGTTGTACTCACAACTTCGACCCGAACTTCTCCTGATGGATTTTCCATCGTCTGGATAAACAGGAATTCACCGGCTTTGGAAGCTTTGTCCATTGCGATTATGAGCTCGCGTTCCGGCTCATATTGCTTGTCTGCCGCTTTGCTCCACACCGGGATTCGATGTCCCCACCAAAGCTGGCGGCTGATGCACCAGTCCTGGAGGTTGCCCATCCAATGGTCATAAACCTTCGCCCAGCGATCAGGATGGAATTTCATTTTGCCACTCGCCACCACCGCGCGGGATTTTTCCACGCTCGGATACTTCAAAAACCATTGCTCGCTCAAACGGGGTTCGATGGGCACGTCGGCGCGCTCGCTGAAACCGACGTTGTTCGTATAAGGTTCCTCTTTTTCCAGCGCGCCAAGCGCCGCCAGCTTCTCGGACGCAACCTTCCGCGCCTTGAACCGGTCCAATCCGTTCAAATCCGTTCCGGCCAATTCGTTCATGCGGCCATCGCGATGCATGATGTCAATTTGGGCGAGCTTGTGCCGCTGCCCAATCTCGAAGTCCGCCTTGTCATGCGCGGGCGTCACCTTGAGCACGCCGGTGCCAAATTCAAAATCCACGTGCTCATCGCCGATAATGGGAATGAGCTTCTGTTCGCGTGGCAATTCGGGCGGCAGCGGGCGCACCACGTGTTTGCCAATGAACTTTGCGTACCGCGGATCCTTCGGATTTACTGCCACTGCGGTATCGCCCGGGATGGTTTCCGGCCGCGTTGTCGCAATCGTCAAAAATGTTCCAGGCGCTTCGGCAATTTCCACCTTGAAATAATAAAGCAGTCCCTTCTGCTCCTTCATGATGACCTCTTCATCGGACAAAGCCGTGAGCGAAACCGGGCACCAGTTCACCATCCGTTTGCCGCGATAAATCAGGCCCTTTTTGTATAGGTCCACGAAAACTTTTTGCACGCACCGCGAATACTCCGGGTCCATCGTGAATCGCTCGCGCGTCCAATCGCACGACGCCCCCAGTTTTTTCAATTGCTGGATGATGATCCCTCCATGTTTTTCCTTCCATTGCCACACCCGTTCGAGAAATTTCTCGCGCCCCAAATCATCCCGATGCCGGATTTCGCCGGACTTCTTCAAAGCCTTCTCCACCACCGTTTGCGTGGCGATTCCCGCATGGTCGGTGCCCGGCAGCCAGAGAACTTCTTTCCCATCCATTCGCGCCTTGCGGGAAAGAATGTCCTGGATCGTGTTGTTGAGCACGTGCCCCATCGTCAGCACGCCAGTCACGTTCGGAGGCGGAATGACAATGGAATACGCCGGTTTAAGAGATTTGGCATCGGCGGTGAAACAATTCTGTTTGAGCCAGAAATCGTACCACTTGCCCTCGACGGACTGCGGTTCGTAGGCTTTGGAAATTTCCGGCATGGAATTTTCAGGGAATTATTTCAAATTCGCCGAATTGGCGGAAATGTTGGTCGAAAGCTGCGGCTCGCTTCAGATTTAAACGGCGCATGACTACGAACGATAGCGCGTCGCACAACGAATAAGACTTGTCGTGATGGAGTTGCAAAATTTCGCGAGCGGCCCTTTGGTCCTGATGCGAAATGTTTTCAGTCGTTAGAACCGGGTTTTCCAAAAAGTCCTTCAAAACCAGTTCGCGTCTTTGTCGGTCCCGCGCGAAGTACGCGTGGGTCTCGCAAGCAATCGGCAACGTCGTCACAAAATGGATCCGCTCCCGGAAAAGATCGCTCATGACACGACGGGCGACCGGATGATTGCCGTCCTTCTCGTCACGATGGACAATCCAAAACGAAGCATCGAGAAAAACACGGTCATTCATTTGGTTTGGTCGAGTTCGTATATCATTTTGTCATAGGCGTCACCGCTGGCGCGGTTTTTGTAGTAGTCCTTTGGCAAGGGCGGAGCTTCGATGTATTTCCCTTTTACTTTTATCCACTTCTTCGGACAGCCGTAAACATAATGATCGTGGTTGATGCCCGCATCTTCGTGCCCTTTCCAATTCGGATCATGCTCCACGGGCGTGAGCATCGGATTGTTCGCCCAGGCGTCTTCGGGAATTTCCATCTTCTCGTCAATAAAACCCCGGATGATCGCCGCCATCGGCTCGTCCCGGCGTTTGGCTTCGCGCTGGACAAAGGCATGTTCCTCCCGGTTAAGGTAAATCTGCGTCCGGACCATCGGCCCACTAAGCTCGTCCACCACGGCAGCTTCTTTAAGCTTCTGGACGGAGGCCTTGTGCGACGGGTATTTGGCTGGAAGTCGCTTTTTCATGGCGCTTTTATATACATCACGATGTATAGATGTCGAACTATTTCTTCAACAGCGCATACTCCATGCTGTCCAGCAACGCCTGCAAGCTGGCTTCGATGATGTTCTCGCTTACACCAACCGTCCCCCAGTCGCGCTTGCCGTTGGTGGATTGGATGAGCACCCGTGTCTTGGCCGCCGTGCCGGTGGCTGAATCCAAAATCCTCACCTTGTAATCCGTCAGCGTGACATTTTTTAGTTTGGGAAATGATTTGGCCAGGGCCGCGCGCAATGCCGCGTCCAGCGCGTTCACCGGGCCGTCGCCCTCGGCCACCTCGTGATTCACCTTTTGCCCCACGCGCACCCGCACGGTCGCTTCACAAATCGTCTCACGCGCGTCGCGCCGCATCGAAACATGATACGTTTCCACCGTGAACTGCGGCTTGCGGTGTTTCATCATCTTTTCGATCAGCAACGCCAGCGAGCCTTCCGCCGCCTCGAATTCATAACCGGCATTTTCCGATTCCTTGACGCGGCTGAGAATGGTTTTCAGTTCCGGTGTATCATTGGTGAGCTTGAACCCCAATTCGTTCGCCTTCATGACGATGTTGCTGCGGCCGGACAAATCGCTGACCAAGACCGTGCGCGAATTGCCGACCAGCGCCGGGTCAATGTGTTCGTAGCTGGACGTAAGTTTTTGGACGGCGTTCACGTGCATGCCGCCTTTGTGCGCAAAGGCCGCCGATCCCACCCAAGGCAGGCGTGGGTTATGGCGCATGTTCGCGATTTCATCCACGAACTGTGAGAGCTCCTTCAATTTGCCCAGTGACCGATCCGGCACACAGGTCTTTTTCAGCTTCAACGCCACGCACGGGATCACGCTGGTCAAATTGCAGTTCCCGGTGCGCTCGCCGTAACCGTTGATGGTGCCTTGCACGTGGATCGCGCCAGCCTCCAGCGAGGCCAACGCGTTCGCCACGCCCAGGCCGATGTCATCGTGGGTGTGGATGCCCACCTTGCAATTTAACTTGCCGATGGCCCTCCGTGTGATGGCAGCCACCTCCGCCGGCAAACAACCGCCGTTGGTATCGCACAGGACCACAAAGTCAGCCCCGGCCTTTTCCGCTGCCTGCCAGGTGGCC
>JASHVW010000417.1 GCA_030044395.1 Verrucomicrobiia bacterium | reverse complement strand
CGTAAATTCTCCGGCGTGTGAGGGCAATTAATGTTCTTGCCGGTCACGTTGACCACAGCTTCCGCGCCTTCCAGAAAAGCCGTCCACTCCCCCGGATTCTTGCCATCCCACGCCACTTCCCTTGCCCCGTCGCTTCGCGCTTTGGGCGTGCGAGTGAGGATGATAACCGCGTATTCAGGGGAGAGAAACTCCGCCGTAAGCGCGCCGCCGATGAAGCCGCTGCCGCCGGCGAGCAGAATCCGTTTTCGGCTTTCGTTCACAATTGCGGACTCAGTTTCGGAACAGGACGATGGAAAAGCGGGTTGCGCTCATAGTTTGAATCTTCCAAATCGGCAAGCCACTCTCGAATCACCTCCAACACCAGGGACACGTTCAACTCCTCATGCAGATGCGGATACTTTTCGAGGTTCGTCCGGGCCAGTTTGAACAGCGCCGCCGCCGGACGCGGCCGTTGCTTTTGCAGGTGAACAAACGCGCCGGCCAGTTGAATAAGCCCCTTGTAAAACGCGCCGTTGGGACCATACTTATCCTTGAGCCAGAGATGTTCGAGCACATCGTGCGCCTCGTAATATCTCTCCTGGTTGAACAATTCGAAATAGCCGCTGTAATGAGGGTCCAGCGTGCCGGCGTGAAATTGTCCGGCCATGGCGGCAATGCGTTTGCCCTTCGTGCTCACGCCGCCAACATAAGGCCCAACGCCCAACGGCTAAAGAATAAATTAACGCGTTGCATCCTGTTCCAAACCCGCAGTTGTCGGTCCCTCGAAATCTGTAATGGGTAAAGGGGAAATGTCGCGGAGCGACGCTGGAAATTAGCCACAAAGTGGCTGGTAGTCGTCCAAAAAAATTTCCCCGTCACAGCGGGACGGCGGACTTTATCCAACCGCGCCACAACTCGAAAACGATTACACGTTTGTGCCGCGGGTGGACACGATAAACGTCGAAGAACCACAGTTATTTTAATCTCGCAGTCGGGCAGAAAATACGTAACAATCACATCCTGAGTATCTTACAACGCAAAAACATGTGCATTTCCGCTTATTTCCGCTTCTTTTCGGGCTCTCTTATTTTTCACTCATAAAAAATAACGAGATTTGTAATCGGCGCTCCAGCCCTGCAATCTTGGGCTTGAGGCGGGGGATTTGATTTGAGATTCTGCGGCCATGTCAAAACCAGCATTGGGACGCGGCCTGGGCGCGTTGCTCGGCGTTAATCCGCTGGCGCAGGCGGCACCGGCGCCGACGCTGCAACCGCCTCCGGGTCCCCTGCCCTCGTCCGCCGATCACGAGCGCGTGCGACGGGTGCCGCTAAACAAAATCCGGGCTTCGGCGATGCAACCGCGAAAGGAATTTTCCGAGGAATCCCTGCGGGAACTGGCGGATTCGATTCGCGAACAAGGGATTGTCCAGCCTCTGATTGTGCGGGAGCGGGATGGATTGTTCGAGCTGATAGCTGGCGAACGGCGCTGGCGGGCTGCGCAATTGCTGAATTTGCCGGAAGTGCCCGTCATTACGCGCGAGGCGGACGACCGGTCGGTCCTGGAACTCGCGCTGATCGAGAATCTTCAGCGGGAGAACCTGAATCCAATTGAGGAAGCGCACGGCTACTCGCAATTGGCGGGACAATTTCAACTGACGCAGGAGGAGATTTCGGCAAAGGTCGGCAAGAGCCGGGCGGTGGTGGCGAATGCAATGCGGCTGCTAAAGCTTCCCACGGCAGTGCAGGATTACATTCGTGACGGACGGCTTTCGGTCGGCCATGCGAAGGTGATCCTTGGAATGGCCGATGAGAAGAACCAGAGGCTGGCGGCCGAACGCATCATCAAGGAAAGTTTAAATGTGAGGCAGACAGAAGGGTTGGTGGCCAAATTGTTGAAACGGAATGCCGGGAAAAGTGTCCAACCTGAAAACATACCTGCTCCCGCGGGTGATCCGCACGTGGCGGAATTAGAGGCGAAGTTGCGCGAACTTTTTGCCACGAAGGTGCAATTGAAATACAACCAGGGAAAAGGGGCGCTGGAAATTTCGTTTTTCAGCGATGGCGAACTGGAGAGAATATTGCAGATTCTTGGCGTCAATTCGGAGTAAACTTTTCATGCTTATACTTGTTCTCAATCTCAATTTTATTGAGTGGAGAAGGGAGGAAAGGTTTTGAAAAATGATTTTAGAAGTAACGAAATACGGAAATCCCGTCCTCCGGCAAAAGGGCGCGACGATTGAGGACATCACGCCGGAAATCAAAAAGCTCGTCTCGGACATGTTCGAGACGATGCGGGCAAACCATGGCGTTGGGCTGGCGGCGCAGCAGGTGGGCCATGCGCTGCAATTGACAGTGATTGACGTGCGCGAAGTGACTGACCGCCCGTCCACGCTCGAAATCAAGGGCAAGCCGGCCGATGTAGCCGAACACATGCCGCTGGTCTTGATCAACGCGGAGATCACGCCGTCGGGCGATGCCGTGACGGCGGGCGAGGGTTGTTTAAGTTTTCCACAAATTTACGCCGAAATTTCCCGTCCGGCGCTCGTGGACGTAAGCGCTTTAAACGAGAAAGGGAGAAGGATTGAGTTTCGCGCGGGCGGATTGCTGTCGCGCGTGGTGCAGCATGAATTGGATCATTTGAACGGGATACTGTTTATTGACCGGATGGCGGCGGCGAAGAAACGCGAGTTAAAACCCGAACTGGACGAATTGCAGGCGCTAACTAAGGCAGCGTTGCAGGACAAGAAATGAGTTGTCGTGGATTGAATAATGGCCAAAAAAACTTTCATTTTTATATTATTGATGGTGACGGCCTTTGGGCATTTCGCCGGCGCCCAGGACGTGATCACGCCGACAAATCGCATCGAGCTTTTCAATGGGAGGGATTTTTCGGGTTGGACATTTTGCATGAGAAGGAACGCCGATCCGATGAAGACGTGGAGCGTCGCCGGTGGCCTGATTCATTGCAATGGCTCGGCGATCGGGTATATGAGGACGACGAACAATTACAGCGACTATATCATCACGGTGGTATGGCGTTTTGTGAAGGTGACGCCAACGGCCAATAATACGGGGGTGCTGGTGTACATGAAAGAGCCGGACAAAGTCTGGCCCATGTGCGTACAAAACCAGGGGAAATCT
>JASHVW010000416.1 GCA_030044395.1 Verrucomicrobiia bacterium | reverse complement strand
CGTCGTAAGCCAGCGATACCAGTGGCTGGTTATGTTCCGGTGATCCGGCGCATGGCGTCGTGGAAGGACAGGCCGAGGACTTGGACGTGAAAGTCAATGGCATTGCCGGCCAGATTGCGCTCGGGCCAGCGCCAGTAGGAGTCTTTGACGATGAGGCCGGGATAAGTGGGCAAAATAAAGTTGCCCGCCTCGCGTGGGACGAGTTGAAGTCCACTGCTGTCCAAATTAGGATTTCAGATTCACATTGTCAGCGCGTTTTTAAGCCCGATTTGCAATGGTCTTAATCTGGACAGCATCTGTTCAACTTGGTCGCCAACCTCATTCCCGGATTTCAGAAACATTCGACAAAAAGCCAATGAAATTCGACATTTCATCTGCCGTCTCCGGTTAATTTGGACAGTAGTGGCGCGGCGTGCTTATTTCTTTCTAATTCCTTTCTTCTTCCTTCTCACTTCGCCCTCGTCAACCCCGCGGAGTTTTTGTAGCGTTCTGTTCAAATGGAATCGCACACAATCCCCGGTATCCGCGCCGTTCCGCGCACCGGCGTGATTTACGTCACGCACGAAGCTACGCGGCACGGCTTCTCTTATTCCCATCCTGATTGGTCCAACCTCGGGCAAGGCTCACCCGAAACCGGCGAAATTCCCGGCGCGCCACCGCGTGTCACCGAAGTCACCGTGTCGGAGTCCAGTCGTCAATACGGTCCCGTGGCCGGAAACAAATTGCTTTGCCAGGCCGTCGCCGAATTTTACAACGCCGTGTATCGGCGCGGGAAAAAATCTCAATACACCGCCGACAATGTCAGTATCGCCAGCGGCGGGCGCTTGGCCCTCACACGCCTTGCCAGCGCTCTCGGCAACATCAACATGGGCCATTTCATTCCCGACTATACCGCCTACGAAGAACTCTTGAGTGTCTTCAAGGCCTTCACGCCCATCCCCATATTGTTGCGCGCCGAAGACGGCTACAAAATCTCGCCGGAAGATTTGAAGGAGGAAATCCTCGGACGAGGCCTCAGCGCCTTGCTCGCCAGCAACCCTTCAAATCCCACTGCCCAATTGATTGAGGGACCGGAACTGGCAACTTGGTGTGCCATCGCCCGCGAATGCCAGTGTTCGATGATATTTGACGAATTTTATTCACACTACATTTATACCGGCGGCAACGCAGCCAAGCCGAAGACGGTTTCCGCCGCCGAATTTGTCGAAGACGTCGAGCGTGATCCCGTCATCGTGGTGGATGGGCTGACGAAAAACTGGCGATATCCCGGCTGGCGCATCAGTTGGACGCTCGGGCCAAAAGTCGTCATTGAAGCCATTGCCAGCGCCGGCTCTTTCCTGGATGGCGGCGCCAACCATCCCTTTCAAAACGCCGCATTGCCATTGCTAGACCCGAGAAATGCCGAGGCCGAGACATCGGCCATCCAGAAACATTTTCTTAAAAAACGCGACCTGTTGTTGTCGCGCCTGAAAAAAATGAACGTCACCGCCGATGCGCAGCCCGCCGGGGCATTCTATATTTGGGCGAATTTGGCCAAATTGCCGCCGCCGCTGGACGACGGCATGAATTTCTTCAGGGAAGGATTGAAAGAAAAAGTCATCGTCGTGCCGGGCGTCTTTTTCGACGTGAACCCCGGCAACCGCCGCGCCACGGCGCGCTACAAAAACTATTGCCGCATCAGCTTTGGGCCGGAAATCGAAAGACTGGAGCTTGGCTTGGGGGCGATTGACCGGGTGATTGCGAAGTTTAAATAGGCACGCTGGAAAGCATCCTACGCAACTTTTGCTTTTGAAAACTACGCCGGCGCTTTGTCTGGCAACTTGAACCGGTACCTTGCCGCGCATTCGGGGCAAATCCCGTGTGTAAATTCCGCGTCCGTGTGGGAAGAAATATAGATCTCCACCTGCTGCCAATAGCCCTTGTCGTCCCGGATGCGTTTGCAGGAGGCGCAAATCGGCAGCAACCCGGAAAGCGTCTTCACCTGCTTCAACGCATCCTGCAAATCCTCAATCAGCCGCGCGCGCTCCTCCTCGGCTAGTTTGCGTTCCGTGATGTCCCGTGTAATTGCCGACGCCCCCACAATATTGCCGTCGGTGTCTCGAATCGGCGAAACCGTCGTGGAAACCGGGATGATTTGGCCGCCCTTGCGGACGCGGGTGCTTTCGTACAGGCCCGCGGGTTCGCCGCATTTGAGGCGTTCCATCATGCCGATCAATTCGTCACGCTTGTCAAGTGGGAATAGAATGGCCACCGAGCGCCCGATGATTTCATCGGCGCGGTAGCCAAAAATTTTCTCTGCCGCCTGATTCCAACTCACGACCTCGCCATCCATGCCTTGTCCCCAAATGGCGTCATCCGTGGATTCGACGATGGCGGCGAGAAGATGCATCGCTTCCTCGGCCTGCCGGCGCGCGCGGCGGGATTTGGCCGACGCCATTTCACGCTCGATGACCGGCGCCAGACGGGACAGGTTCGCCTTGGTAATATAATCATTTGCCCCGGCCTTCATCATGTGAACGGCTGCTTCCTCGCCATACGTGCCGGAGATAACAATGAAAGGAATGTCTAAATTTTTTTCGCGAAGCAACAGCAATGCGTCCGGCCCGCTGAATTGCGGCATCACATAATCGGAAAGCACCACGTCCCACGATCGCCGTTCAAGCGCGGCCGTCATTTCCCCTGCGGTTTCCACACGGCGATGTACGGGCGAAAAATTTTTCCGCCTTAACTCCTCCAACAACAACGTCGTGTCGTTTTCAGAGTCTTCCACAATCAATACGTTAATTAAGACAGCCATCAATACCTTGTCTTAGCATGGCATTCGAATTGTAAATCCGCAACGTAGGTGTAATACCTAGTGAATTGTCTTGTGCAAGTGTCATTCAGGTTTGGTAAGCTTTCGCATGAGCATGGAAGTTTCCAAAGACATTCAGTGTCCATTTTGCGGACAGTCGTTTGAGATTATCATGGATACCAGCGCCGGCAACCAACGCTTCACGACTGACTGCGAGGTTTGCTGCCGGCCGTTTGAAGTTTTCGTCGAATGCGTTTCGGGTGAAATTCTAAACTTGGAGATCCGGGAAAATTAGTGCAGAGTGCGCGGATGAACGATTTCTCAACGAAAATTCTATGGGCTTACATAGTGCTGCTGCTCATCGGCGGTTTGATTGGTTTTTTCAAAGCTAAAAGCAAAGTGTCGCTGATCTCCTCGGCGGTTTTCGCCGCATTGCTGGTTCTGACGACATTGCATGGCATATTCCAGCCCACCTTTGCGAATAATTTGGCCAATATTCTTTTGGCGCTATTGCTCGTGGTTTTCGCCATTCGTTTGGCCAAGACAAAAAAATTCATACCGTCAGGTCTCATGCTGATCCTGACAATTGCGGCACTAATCTTCCGGAATATTTTCAGAGGTTGATATTGCAATGCGCCCACTGCGGTTTCATTGGGTTCAGGCGCTCACCGTGGACATGACGCAAGGGAGCTCGAAGATGCGGAAGGGGTGAATGGGAAAATTGAGCGTTGCTCGATGCTGGTCCGGCAAACGGCGAAATCCGCGGACGAAATCGTATGGGCCATCAATCCGCGCAACGACACGCTGCACGACGTGGTGGGTTACATCAACCACTTTGCGGTTGAATTCCTGCACACCGCCGATATTCTCTGCCGGGTGGATTTGCCGAACCATGTTTCCGAGTAAATTTCACAAAAACGACGGTTAACATCGAATAACAAATTGTCCCGGTATTTTTTTTATTTTATTTGTCGGCTATTTTTGCTGGGCGCCTTGGTCGAAAATGCGCAAGTCGAGGCGCAGGACTGGAATGCCCAGGCCCGCAAGCTGGTCAACCAAATGACCCTCACGGAAAAGATCATGGAGCTCCATGGTCTTCAGGACCACTCGCATCAACGTTACGTTCCGCCGATAGCGCGGCTGAACATCCCGGCATTGCGAATTGCGAACGGGCCCGCTGGGGTGGGTCCGGCCGACGACCGCAAGCAGGAGGCTGCCACCGCGTTGCCTGCCCCGATTTCACTGGCGGCAACCTGGGACCTCGAGGCAGCCCATCGTTACGGGGTCATCATTGGGAGGGAAGCGAGGGATTTGTGTGACGGCCTGATCGAGGGACCGGATGTCAACATTGCGCGCGTGCCGCAGAATGGGCGGACGTTCGAAGCGTTTGGCGAGGACCCGTATCTGGCATCGCAGATGGGCGTTGGAGAAATTCAAGGCATCCAAAGCCAGGGTGTGATTGCCAACGTCAAACACTTCGATGCCAACAATCAGGAGACAAAGCGCTTTACGATCAACGAAATCATTAGCGAACGCGCGCTCCAGGAAGTTTATCTGCCGGCCTTCAAGGCCGCGGTCCAGCAGGGCGGCGCGGCTTCCGTGATGGCCGCTTATCCCCGCGTCAACGGGACGTACTGTTGCGAGAATCCGGAGCTCCTGGATCATATCCTCAGGCAGGAATGGGGCTTCAACGGTTTTGTTACATCGGATTTTGGCGCTGTGCACAGCACCATTCCCTCGGCGATGGCGGGGCTTGATTTGGAAATGCCCAACGGAAAGTACTTTGGAACGGCGCTGGAAGCGGCGGTTGAGTCGAACGAGGTCCCCCTATCGGTCATTGACGAGAAGCTCGTCCGGCGTTTCCGGACGATGATGGCGTTTGGCCTTTTCGATCATCCGTTGGAACCGAGGCCGATTCCCGCGCGCCCGGATGGCTTGAAAGGATTGCAGATCGCCGAAGAGGGAATGGTGTTGCTAAAGAACATCGGAAACGAACTGCCGCTTGGCCCGGCAAAGCTGGGTCGTATTGCGGTCATCGGACCGTATGCCGCAAAGGCGATGACGGGCGGGGGCGGCAGTTCTCACGTCGTGCCGCTTTACACCGTGGACCCCGTCGAAGGCATTCAAGAGCGCGCCGGTTCGCTGGTGAAGGTGGACTACGCCGACGGAAAGGACATTGGGGAGGCGGTATCGCTTGCCAAGACGGTGGACGAGGCGATTGTGATGGTGGGCGACCATGAAACGGAAGGGCGCGATCATGCGCTGACGTTGTCGGGGAACCAGGACGAGTTGGTGGAAGCCGTGGCGGCGGCCAATCCGCACACGGTCGTGATTCTCAAGACCGGGACGGCGGTGCTGATGCCGTGGGTGGATCGTGTGCCCGCCATACTTGAAGCGTGGTATCCGGGCGAGGAGGACGGCAACGCCGTGGCCGCCGTTCTCTTTGGGGATGTCAACCCCTCGGGAAGATTGCCTTTGACCTTTCCACAAGACCTGGCCGATTTGCCGGCCAACACCCCCGGGCAATATCCGGGAGTCAACGATACGGTGGATTATTCCGAGGGCATCCTGGTAGGTTATCGCCATTATGACGCCCGGCACCTCACGCCGATGTTTCCGTTTGGTTATGGCCTTTCTTACACGACATTCGAGTGCAAGAACCTGGCCATCAGCCCCGGGAACATTTCTTCTCAAAGCAATTCAAACCAAGTGATCAATGTGACACTTGATGTTACCGACACGGGGAAGCGGGCGGGACAGGAAGTCATCGAGTTGTACATTGGCCTGCCATCAACTTCGGCAATTCCGCAACCGCCGAAGGAGCTGAAGCAGTTTGCGAAGGTGTCGCTCAAGCCGGGCAAGACCCGGCATGTTTTGATGCAACTGGATGAGAAATCGCTGTGTTGCTGGGACACTGAGGCCCACAATTGGACCGTCCTTCCCGGGACATACCGGGTGATGGTGGGATACTCTTCCCTGGACCTCCCGCTGCAAGGGGCGTTTACGGTTAATTGAATTTTCATGGAAGGCCGCGCTGGCAAAATCAGAGCGTTTTGGATGTCCGGGATGTTAAGGGCCTGTGCAACGCATGAAACCATCAGTCAACACAGGTGGAGTGTCTTTGCTGCCGGTCTCAGAGGCCGGTCGGGGAGTGAGAATCGGCATTCAATTTGGCCGAGACGCTGAAGAAGAGAGATTTGGGTTGCGAAATAGCTTGCAAACCCGAAGCGTTGGGAGGAAATTCGCGAAAACGGTCGGCAAAAGTCAATTTGACGCCATGAATAACGGGTCAAATGGGAAATCTCAGCCAACTGTATTACGCCATAGGCCAATTCATGCTAAAACATAATTATTTACGTATCATTTTCGGGTTGTGCCTAGTTTCAATGCCTTCATGGGGATCAACAGGTTCAGATTTGG
>JASHVW010000415.1 GCA_030044395.1 Verrucomicrobiia bacterium | reverse complement strand
GCCGAATTGCTGAATCCCGCGTCGCACTTGAATTCGCTTGTTGACGACGTGGTTGTGGGGGCGATGAGCGCGCAAAATGCGATTCAATTTTTCAAGCGCGGGGTTCTTCTTATCACGCCGGGCGACCGGGAGGACCTGGTGCTGGCGGCGGGGGCGACGACGAATCCGAGCAGTGATAATAAGATGGCAGGGATCGTGTTGACGGGCGGGTTGCAGCCCGGGGCCGCAGTGTTAAAGGCGATTCAAGCGATGCCATTGCCCGTGCTTCTGGCGCAGGCGGACAGCTACCAGGTGGCGTCGAAAGTGCATAACCTCATTGTCAAAACGCGGCCCGCCGACGCCGAAAAAATTTCGATGATCCGCGACATTGTGGCCAAAAATGTGAATGTGAAAAAGATCGTAGATTCGCTGTGAGGATTGACGAATGAAGATAAATCCGATTTTGCAAAACCTCCCGGTGTACCAGCCGGGCCGGCCGATAGAAGAAGTCGCGCGCGAACTCGGCGTGGCTGCGGATGCCATCATCAAGGTTGCTTCGAACGAGAATCCATTCGGACCTTCGCCGCTGGCCATTGCCGCGATGCGAGGGGCGATTGCGGGGGTAAACCTCTATCCCGACGGCAGCGCTTTTTATCTGAAACAAAAACTGGCCGCCAGGCTTGGGGTTGCGCCGGCAAATTTGATTGCGGGCAACGGTTCGAACGAAATCATTGAATTTGCCGCCCACGCGCTGCTGGGGCCCGGAGACGACGTGGTGGTATCGGAGTTTTGCTTCGCGATTTATCCCATCGCGGCCAAAATGTTCGGGGCCAATGTCATCACCGTGCCGGCGAAAAATTACGGGCATGATTTGCCGGCCATGTTGCGCGCGATTACGCCCCGGACAAAAATATTATTTGTCGCGAACCCGAACAATCCCACCGGCACGCTGGCGCCGCGCGAGGAGGTTATCCGCCTGGTGAACGACGTTCCGGACGAGGTATTGCTGGTGATGGATGAAGCGTATATCGAATTTCTGGATGACCCGGTGGATTTGGTTTCCCTAGTGCGCTTGGGCGCGCGCAAGAACCTGTTGCTGATGCGGACCTTTTCCAAGATTTATGGGCTGGCCGGTTTGAGGATTGGCTATGGCGTTGGCGACGCGGAATTGATTGGCGCGCTGGAAAAAATCCGGCAGCCGTTCAACGTGAATCTGCTGGCGCAAGTCGCGGCCTCCGCGGCGCTGGACGATGAGGAGCACGTCCGAAAGACCCGCGCCAATAATTTCGCGGGCCTGGAATTTTTCGAGCGGGCGTTCCGGGAATCAAACCTCGAATTTGTTCCATCGCACGCCAATTTTGTCCTGGTGCGCGTCGGCGACGGCCGGAAAGTTTTTGAGGCGATGCAACGGCAAGGCGTGATTACGCGGCCGATGGGAGGCTACCAATTGCCGGAATGGATCCGCGTCTCGGTCGGGACGCCCGGGGACAATGAGCGGTGTTTGAGGGCGTTGAAGCTGGCGCTGTAAAAAGGGGGGCGGACGATGAAGAATTGATTTGAATCCTGCGCCAGATCGCCTACTTATTTTGCGCTGAAATGAAATTCACCGACTTGCGGGGCATCCTGCAATATATTCCGCACTTTCGCGAGAAGACGTTTGTCCTCGCGGTGGACGGCGTCATTGTTACGGATGAAAATTTCGCGACGCTATTGCAGGACGTGGCGGTGATGCGCTCGCTGAACATCCGGCTGGTGCTGGTCCACGGCGCGTCGGTGCAAATTCAAGCCCTTGCCGATGAACAGAAAGTTACTCCGTCCAATCTCGACGGATCGGGCGTGACCGACGCAGCGACGCTCCAACTCGCGCTTACGGCGGCGAACCGGCTGACGCATGAGATCATCGAAGGCTTGTCGGCGAACGACCTTCGGGCGGCGAGCACGAACGTGATCATTGCCCATCCGCTGGGCATCATCCAGGGGGTGGATCATTTGTTCACCGGCAAAGTTGAACGCGTGGACACCGAATTGCTCCAGACGCTGCTCAACCAAGGCATCATTCCGGTCATCCCGCCGCTTGGATTCGATGGCGATGGAAAGACCTATCGAGTCAATTCCGATGCGGTGGCGCTGGCCGTTGCGGACGCGTTGAAGGCGATCAAATTAATTTTTATCACAGCCCAGGACGGCATCCTTGTGCAAAACCGCCTGATCCGGCAGATGCCGGTCGCGGATTTGGAATCCGTTCTTGCGCTGCAAAGGAACGACATTGCGCCGGGCCAAATTTCCAAGGCGCTCCACGCGGTGGCGGCCTGCAAGGCCGGGGTGCCGCGGGTGCATGTCATCAACGGCCGGGTTGAGGAAGGATTGCTGGCGGAGGTGTTTTCGAACGAAGGCATCGGCACGCTGATTTACGCCAACGATTACCAGCAAATCCGCCGCGCCATGAAGAAGGACATCCGGGCGATCCAGTTGTTGACGAAGAAAGCGGTGGAGGCGGAGGAACTGGTCAGGCGCACGCGAGCGATAATTGAAAAAAATCTCGCCGACTACTTTATTTTTGAGATTGATAAGAACCCGGTTGCGTGCGTGGCGCTGCATATTTATCCCGAGCAGAAGAAAGGCGAGTTGGCGTGCCTTTACGTCAGTCCGTCGCACGAGAATCGTGGCATCGGCAAAAAGCTGATACAATATGTGGAAACCAAGGCGAGGGAAATGGGGTTGAATGAACTGATTACGCTTTCGACGCAGGCGTTCACCTATTTTCAATCGAAAGGCGGCTTTGGCGAAGGCACGCCCGATGATTTGCCTCCTGGCCGGCGCGAGAAGTACGAACAAAGCGGCAGAAATTCCAAGGTGCTGGTGAAGAAGCTCAAGTAAGTTAGACCTGTTTTTCAATTCTCTCCCGAAGGCCGCGGCAACGGAACACCGGCCGCAACTGGAGTTCCGAAATTGGGCGAACCATCTGCATTCCAGGTGAACTGCTGGATGCGGACGTTCCGCCTGGCGCCTGAACCGCGGGAGACATGCGCGTGATAGACAAGCCAGTCCTCCTTGCCATCCGGCGAGTGGACGAACGAACAGTGTCCCGGCCCAAAAACCGCTGCCGTGCCGTCAAAAACCGGTTTGGGAGTTTTGATCCAGGACCCGGCGTCAAGGACATTGCCGCCATTCCACGCCAACTCGCCCAAACAATAATCATCAGTCCACATGCCGGAGGCCGAATAAATGATAAAGGCGCGCCCGTCGTGCCAAAGAGTCTCCGGTCCTTCGTTGACAGGCAGGCCGTGCATTTCCCACGGAAATTCAGGCTGGGAGATACAAACACGGCTGCCAACAATTGTCCAAGGGTTGCTCATGGGGGCGATGTAAAGATTTTGCGCCACGTTGTTGGTTCCCGCCCAACCGGACCAGATAAAATAGAGTTCCCGGTCCGGCATTTCCAAGACCGTGCCGTCAATTGCCCAATGATCGTCAGTCGAGGCAATTTTGCCTTTCAATATAAATGGCTTTGTCGGATCCATCGTGGTTCCTTCCAAAACATACATTCGATGATTTGAATTATTGCCATCGTCCGCAGCCAGGTAGATATACCAATTGCCCTGAAGAAAATGGAGTTCAGGCGCCCAAAGTTCCCGGGAGTAACGGGTGCCGCGCGGAGGGCTCCAGACCAGATTGGGGTCACCCGCGCCGATCGCCTCAAGGTTGGTGGCCACATTTACCCAAATACTGCCGTGGGTGGAAAAGCAATAATAATATGCCGAGTCCCACCGAATCACCCAAGGGTCAGCGCCATGGCTGATGATTGGATTTGTAAATGTTTGGCCGCGGGCGTCGTCAGAGGCGAAGGTGACGGCGGCATCGAATGCCGCAAGTGACAGCGAGAGCAGCAAAATAGTGAAACATCGAGATTTTTGCCGCATAGCCAGTTGAAGCCTACTGTAAATCCGGTTTTGCGTCTGTTTGCGGCGTGAAAATTCCGACATCCACGCCTTGTCCACCGACCGTTTGATGACAATGAACCGCGATTGTATTTTCGCCGGGTAGAAGCGCCTCAAGGGCATCCTTTGAGACATCAAATTCATCGTAATCGGTGATAAAGCCGTGAAGTTTCAAAGCCAGGACGCCATTCAAATAAACTTCGACATCTTCATCATGAAACAGCTGCAACTGAATGCCTGGAATATCGCTGGAATTTAAAGTGAAATCCCGGCGCAACCAAATGTCAGAGGTGTTCCACGTGCAATTGACAACGATACCGGGTGTTCCGGCGGTTCCAAATCCGCCAACGCCATCTTTCCAAACTGAAGCGTCGAATCCGGGTTGAAACCAATCGTCAGCGGGCTTATCCGTTGTATATTTCCAACTTGTCCGGCCAAACAAGGCATCCGGCAAAATGACTTTCATGGGTGTTCCCCAAAATCCGCCGCGATTGGCCTGAGCCAGGACAGCGGGGCTGATTTTGGCGACGGCACGGTCATAAGTTTGCAGGCCGTTGCATTCCGTTTCCACGTCGGCAGTTTGAGTATAGACGGCGGCGTTTAGCCCGTTCAGGTCATGCAATCTCCAAACTTGTTTGAGCATTCCCTGGTATCGGGTGGCGAGGTCCTGACTGTTGGTGAGCATCACGTAACCCCAGCAGTTGGTTGCGGACCACGTATGCCCCGGCACGATTAATCCCAGCCCTCCGTACTCGCCCAATACGGCGGCGCGATGGAGATCGGAATCTGGCGCGCCCGGTCCTGGATAATTGTGCATGTCCACGAGGTCGCCTGCACGCATATCGGTCCAGCCACTGGCATCATCCACCAACCGTGACGGGTCCATTTGTTTGATCCATTTTGTCAATGACTCCGTGTCATACTGTCCCCAGCCCTCGTTAAACAGGACCCAGGTGATGATGCATGGATGGTCATCCAAATGGCCGATCATGTGGAGCAATTCCGATTCAAAATCGCGGCGTCCGGCAGGCGTGGCATTGTTGCCGCTCGGCATATCCTGCCAGACAAGCATCCCCAGTTTGTCGCACCAGTAATACCATCGGTCGGGTTCCACCTTGACGTGCTTCCGGATAAGATTGAATCCGCTTTTCTTTAAAAACTCGATGTCAGAACGTTCCGCGTCGTCGGTGGGCGCGGTATAAATTCCGTCAGGCCAGAAGCCTTGATCGAGCGCTCCGATTTGAAAAATGGGATGGTTATTGAGGGCGATTCTCACGACGCCCTGGGCATCCTTTTCCAACGCGATTTTTCTCATGCCGAAATAACTCGAAACGGAATCCAGAACCTGATGTCCGTCCATCAAGGTTACCTTCAAGTCATAGAGAAACGGGTCATCCGGCGACCAGAGATGCATCGTCGGCAGGCTCAAGACCAATTCCCCATTGGCCGGTCCGCCAACGGTTCCGACTTCCCGTCCATCAACCGAAGCCGTGGCTTCGACGCGAAGATTGGGCGAGAAATTATTGACGGCGACGCGCAGATGGAGCGATTTGGAATCAACATCGGGGACAGTATTGATGCCGTCAATGCACACGGCGGGGACCGGCTCGAGCCACACGTTTTGCCAGATACCGGAAGAGGCCGTGTAAAAAATTCCTTCCGGACTGCGCGACTGTTTGCCGCGGGGTTGGTCGCCGTCCTCGGTGGGGTTGGTGACAACGACGGCGATGTCCTCCGCGTTGGTCCAATGCAAGGCTTCGGTGATATCGAACGTAAACGGGTCGTAACCCCCTTGGTGGCTGCCGATGATCTGGCTATTGACCCAGATTTCGCACTGCCAATTGACCGCGCCAAAATGCAAACGGACGCGGCGACCGCGCCACGATTCGGGCACGAGGAAAGTCCGGTGATACCACAGTTTGCTTTGGTCATCAAAGCGGGTCATCACGCCGGAGAGCGCGGATTCAACCGGAAACGGAACCAGGATTTTGCCGGCAAATGGGGGCAGGGAGTCAACGGAACCCGGCGCAATGGCATAATCCCATAGTCCATTCAAATTCATCCAATCCGGCCTGGCCATTTGGGGGCGAGGATACTCCGGCAACACGTTTGTGGGGCTGACATCGGCAGCCCAGCGCGTGAGCAAGGGAGCGTCAGCGGGATGCCATGCGGCGGTTTCATTGGCGTGGGCGGAAATGGAAACCGCAGCCACAAACGCATATATGGCGATGCCGAATCTTTTCATTGCATTCTCATTGAATTGAACTTTTTCTGTTGAGGAATTTTACGACCGCCTCGGTGCGGGTATGGACGTGCAGTTTTTCGTAAATTCGCCGTATATAATTCCGGACGGTATGGATACTCACTTCCAATTGGTCCGCTATTTGTTTATAGACAAGTCCCTCCGCGAGTCCGACGAGGACGGCGTGTTCCTGCGGCGAGAGTTCGGCTGATTTATTACTGTGCGGCAGCGTGGATTTGAATGATTGCACGACCTTGCGCGCGATGGGGGCGGACATGGGCGAACCACCGGCGCAGACTTCTTCAATGGCTTCCAGCAGTTTTTTTGGCGACTGCCGTTTCAACAAATAGCCACTGGCGCCCGCGGCGAGGGCGCGAAAAATTTTCTCGGTGTCGTCAAATACGGTCAGCATGAGCACCTGCGCCTCCGGCATGAGGGCCGTCAATTGGCGAACGCATTCGATGCCGTCCATGTCCCCAAGATTAATGTCCATCAGGATGACATCGGGATTATCCCCCGGGAGGAATTTCAGCGCTTCTTCACCAGAGGCATAGGCGCTTTTGCACTGGATATTTCCGGCGGCCGCCAAGTAGCCGGCGATATGCTCACGCAAGTCAGCTTCATCGTCCACGATGGAAACGGTGATGATTTTTTTCATGGCCCGGGTGGCCTTTCAATAATCAGAGGAATGCGCAGGACGATGGCAGTGCCCTTGCCGGGGATGCTGGAGAGGATGCACTCGCCACCGACGGTTGACAGCCGTTGGCGCATATTTTTCAAACCATTCCCACCGCCATTGCGGTCGTGGCTGTTCATCGCCGCCATGGCAAACGCGTCAAAACCGATACCGTCGTCGGTGATTTTGAGTTCAAATTCGCGTGCCGAAACGGCCATCTCCACTTTTACCTTTCCGGCCGCGGAATGTTTGAGCACATTGTTCAGGGATTCTTCAAAAGCCAGGAAAAGATTGTGGCGGGTCTCCGACGACAGCGGAAAACTCGGAATATCCTTCAACAATCGCATTTCACACTCGATCGGCGTGTTTTGAAAATATTCAATGGCGTAGGCGGACAAATAGCCGGTGAGGTTCTCCAGCGTATCGTTGCGGGGATTAACGACCCAGACGATTTCATCCATGGTTTTGAGCAGTTCGCGTGAGCTTTCGGCGATCGAACCGATTTTCTCGGCGAGCGGATTTCCAGGCTTCATGTCCACCTGCGCGTGCTCGCTTAAAAAGGAGATCTTGGTCAATTTCGATCCTATTTCATCGTGCATATCGCGCGCGATGCGCATGCGTTCGCGTTCGAGAGACTGCTGCTGCTCCAATCGCGCGAGCCTGAAGCGCAAACGCCGGTGCGAAACCACCCGGACAATTCCCACGATCAGGGCAATCCCTGTGAGGCCATACGCATCGAGGGCCCACGTTTGCAAGTACAACGGCGTGGGGACCACAAACGCAAACGTTTCCGCCGCCTCATGCCAATCCCCATCCGCGCGGCGGGCCTGCACGCGAAAGCGGTAGTGGCCGTAAGACAGACGACCATACGATACCGAGCGGTTGGCGCCGTCGTCCACCCAATCAGCGTCATTGTCTTCGAGCTTGTGGCGGAATTGAATTTCATCGGCTGAAAAACTTAAAGCGGTGAAATGAAATTCAAGCGATCGCAAGTTGGCCGCTTGAAATGGGAGGCTGTTTGACGGCGGCGACCACATTGGCCCATTCAACAAGGAAATTGTATTGCCGTTAAAGACAACGCTTTCGATGAACACCGGGAGGGGGTGCCGCACGATTTTCGAATTGCGCGGATCCACCCTCAGAACACCGTCAGAAGTGCCAAACCAAAGCTCGCCGTCGGGCGAGAGAAGGACACGTGTTCCGCAAGAAATTGCCGGAGGGTCCGAAATGGTTGCGGCTTTGGACATCAATCCACAAACGAGGGGGACACTCGGATTGACGAGGGACTTATGGATATCGGCGGAATTGACGCGATAAATTCCGGCGCCGGTCGCCAGCCATAGAGTTTTTTCGTTGTCTTCGATGATTCCGGCCACGACGTCACTGGGCAGGCCGCCAACGGTGTTCCAATTTCTCGCGGCATCATTGGCGAGACAGGTTAGTCCGCCTCCGGCTGCGCCAATCCACAGTTGCCCCGGCGCCGGCTCATACAAGGCAAGAACGGGATTGTGGCCAAAAATGGCCGCGGCCTGGCAGTTGGTGAAGGCACCGTGTTCTTCACGCAGAATTTGGCCATCCTGTGTTCCGAGCCACAGGCCGCCGGACCCGGCTGGAATGATTGCCGTCACGGGGGATGCCGGCAAACCATCTGCCGTGTCAAAGCGGGTCAGGCTGTTTCCGGCGAGATGATAGACGACGCCCGAGCCTGCGCTGAACCAAATGCCCCCGTTGCCGTCGTTGCACAGGGCCAGAACCGTGTTATCCGCGAGGCCATCAGCGGTGGTCAGGTGAATTTCGCGTCCATTTCGCAGGCCATATAACCCGGAGCCCAGCGTTCCGGCCCACACGGTGCCGTCACGCGTGGCACAGAGGGACAGGACATAGTTTTGGACTCCCCACTTGTCGCTGTTTTCCACAGGATCAAATCTTCCTGATTCACCGACAAACAGCCCGCCGCGTTGCAGGCCAACGTAAATTCGCCCATCGGCATCCGCAGCCAGCGCCGTGGTCATGCTGTCAGGGAGTCCCTGTTCCGCCTGCAAGTCATTGACGGATTGCGGGCGTAGTTGAATCAAGCCGCCGCCGGACGTTCCGAGCCAGAGGTTGCCTTCATCGTCTTCGCAAATGGCGCGCACATCGTACGGCCAGCGGTCCTGGTCGAGAGTCACCGGTTGGAAACGATCGTTATCAAAGCAAAAGAGGCCGCGTCCGCTTGTGCCGATCCAAAGGCGGCCATCCTGCCCTTCACACAAACTCCAGATTCGGTCCAAAGAGGATTCGGAACTGCGGAAATAATTGAACCGTTTGTCGGCCGCCAGATTGATGAGATAAGTGTCGCCATAGGCCCACAAATTTCCTCGCTGATCCTCGTAAATGCCTAGATATTCCGGGCGGCGTCCCTGGCTTTCCGTTTGAAATTCATACGGAACAATGTGATTGTTCATGAAGCGGCACATGCCCTTGCGCGTGGTAATCCAGACCGTTCCCGAACGCGCCACGTTCACACCAGACACGTCGGCATCCGGAAGGCCGTCACGCACGGTAAATGATTCGAAATTTTTTCCATCCCAAAGATTCAGCCCGAATTTGCTGCCTATCCAAACCCACCCATGGGTGTCCGCCGCCAGACTCGTCAAGCCATCGTCAAGCAGGCCCTGATTTTTCGTAAAATGCCGCGTCTCCCCTTCCGCCAATTCAAACAATCCGTTTTGTTGCGTCCCGATCCACAGATGCCCGCCCAGATCTTCGCACAAAGCGGTAATGTGTGGATTATTGGTCGTGGAACCAATCAAATGGATTGGCGTAAATTTGACGCCATCGAACCGGACGAGTCCCGCGTCGGTGCCCACCCAGATAAAGCCATCGCTGGTTTGGATAATTGCGGTTACGGAATCGGACGGCAGGCCGTCAGCCATGCGCCAGACGCGCATTGCCGTCGCGCGCCCTGCCAGGTCGGGATTGGCGTCATCGGCCTGGAGAACAGGAGGCGCAAGCGCCGCGAGGCCCAAAATCAAACCGATGTAAAATCTCTGCGTCAAAGCGAAACAGGCATTATCCTACGCCAAAAAGTTTTCGCGTAAAGCGTGTAAATGCGCCGATCGAACCAGGAGCGCGTCTGAAAA
>JASHVW010000414.1 GCA_030044395.1 Verrucomicrobiia bacterium | reverse complement strand
ATCGATTTCGGCAACCGACATGGCCTTGCTGACGCCCGATGGAACCGTCACGGTGGAAGGAGACGGGGCGCGACCGTTGCCAACGATGACGATGCGGGCCGCCGGTTCGCTGATTGACAGCGTGGTGCGGATCCGCGGCTGTTTTACAGCGCATTGGAATTGGGACACGCGGCAGGAGTTTCCCGGCAGGTTTTATTTATATCCGGCGGATATCGAAGTGGAAGAGCCGGCGCCGCAGGATCCATTTTCCCTGCCCACGACCGCCGCCGCGGACCTTTTGGAGTTTAACGCCCGCGCCGACGCGCTGCAACTCACCAAAATAGACGGCCAAATTATTTGTGCCCGGCCCAACGAGTACTTTCTACGGGATGGCCAGGCCGGTATCCGCCTGCTCACAGGTCAACCGTCCCAAAACCTGGGATTGCGTGTGGGGGACCTGGTGGAGGCGGTGGGTTTTCCGAAATTAGGCGGACCCTCGCCGGTTTTCCAGGACGCACAACTTCGGGAAACCGGTCATGCGCCGCTGCCGGGGCCGGTCCTGCTGACAGAAACGAACGTGTTGGAAAGCAGCCTGGATGCAACATTGGTGCAGGTGGTGGGGTTGTTATTGAGCGACACGGTTCACGGGGACGAACGCGTCCTGGAGTTGCAGAGCGGCGCGCAACGCTTCGCGGCCGTCTTGAAATGGGACCCGCGGGTCCGGGCGCAATGTGCCCCGGGAAGCCGGTTGCAGTTAACGGGCGTTTATGCCAGCGAAGAACAGCCCCCGGTTGGCGGCAGCATTTATCCGTTTGAAATCCTGTTGAACAGCGCTGCCGGAATTATGGTGTTGCAACAGCCCTCCTGGTGGACCGTGCGGCGCGCGGTCACGGTGGCGGCGGCGCTGAGCGTGACGCTCGGGCTGGCATTCATCTGGATCACGCTGCTGCACCGCAAGGTCGAGCAACGAACGGTGCAACTGCAAAAGGAGATTGAAGAACGACAAAGCGAGGAGCGACACCACGCCCTGGAACAGGAGCGCACGCGGGTGGCGCGAGACCTGCACGACGAACTGGGCGCGGGGTTGACCGAGTTGAGTATTTTGGGCGAGCTGGGCAAAAACCCGGCGATTCCCGTGGAAGAGAAAGAAAATTACCTGCAGCAGTTGACGGCGTTGACCCGCGCACTCGTTTCCGGACTGGATGAGATTGTCTGGGCCATCAACCCGCATTATGATTCAACTGCTTCCGTCGCAACGTACTTTTCCTTCTTCGCGGACCGATTTTTGAAATTGGCGGGCATTGCCTGCCGCCTGCGGCTGCCGGAATCCATGCCGGAATTTCCGCTCGACTCCAAGGCCCGACACGGCATTTTTCTGGCATTTAAGGAGGCGTTGAACAACGTTGTGCGCCATTCCCAGGCCAGCGAAGTCGAGCTGCGAATGGAGGTTGCCGGGAACCAACTGGAGATTTCGATTCGCGACAACGGCCGGGGCCTCGCGCCGCCCGAAACCGCTCCAGGATGCGACGGCGTGGCGGGAATGCGCCAGAGGTTGCAGCTACTCGGCGGTGACTGCCGCGTCACCAGCCAGCCCGGGCGGGGAACGACCGTCGAGTTTTGCCTGCCCCTCCCTCCAGGCACGGCACGGGCAAATGCACACAACCATGACCAAAATAGCCATCGTCGAAGACAGCCGGACCACCCGGCTGGGATTGGAACGGATCATTAAATTGTGGCCCGGCTATCGGTGTGTCGGCGCCTGCGAGACGGCGGAGGAGGCCTTGCGCGTCCTGCCGCGGGAGGAACCCGATATTGTCTTGATGGACATTCAACTGCCCCGCAAGTCCGGCATTGAGTGCGTAGCCAGTTTGAAGGAGTTGCTGCCGGCGACGCAGGTGATCATGCTGACGGTTTATGAAGACCCGGATCGCATCTTCAGCGCGATTCGTGCGGGCGCCAGCGGCTACTTGTTGAAGCGCGCGACGCCCGATCAGGTCTTCAGCGCCGTGCGTGAGGTGCAGGAAGGCGGCGCGCCCATGAGCGCCCCCATTGCCCTCAAAGTTTTCGCCCATTTCCGAAACCAGGAGGCCGCAAATGCCGAGGTCGAAAAACTCTCGGCGCGCGAAGCGGAAGTGCTCGAATTGATCGTCCAGGGTCTTTCCAACAAGGAAATTGCCAGCCGCCTGTGCGTTTCAAATGAAACGATTCGCTGGCATTTGCGGCAGACATACAAAAAGCTTCATGTGCATACCCGAACCGAGGCGGCCTTGAAATTCCGTCCGCGGAAGTAAGGCCGTTCCGCCGCTTTTCTCCAGGCGATGCGCCGCCGCCGCCCCACCCCAATGGGGAGTCAGTGCGGGCAGTGCGGTTGGGACCGCGGTGGTCCGATTCCCGAAACACTCCATTTGGAGGGCTAGGCGGTGGGGCCGATGGCTGATAATCTGGCGTTCAGAATTACCAACAAACTTGCACTAATGCTCAGGAACCATTGTCTTTCGAAACGATTTGAGATCGGCTCAAAAGGAGGATTCAACCTGGACACGGACAACAACCTTGGAACCAAATACCTATGAAATATCAAATCATGATCTTGCCGGCGGTCGCGAGCCTGCTGATGACGACGGTCTTGCAAGCACAAGTTGCCTTGACAGATATCGGCGCGACTGCTCCGACGCCGGGCACCAATGACATTTCACAATTAAGCAATGCCGGTGACACCACTGATGTGGGCAATCTGAATTACTATTGGGACGATGGATATACCACCCCCACAACCGGGGCGCCGAGTCAGTCCTTCACGACTTTGAACAATGCGCAGGGATATATCCTGAGTTCGGTGGCGATTCAAACCGGAGGAGGGGGAGGTGGCAATAATGGCGCCAGCCAATTCGAATCTCAACCTTTTGCGCTTTATGTTTTTCAACTTTCGGGTTCCGGACTGACGAATGCGACGCTGATCGCTTCATTTACGGCAACAAGCCAGCTTAATGCCGAAGGAGATTGGATGCAGTGGACCGGTTTGGGAGTCCCGCTTGCGCCAGGAACAAACTACGCTTTTTCGTTTGGCATTTCCGCTCCCCCCAATGGTAATGACGATTGGGAGAGCATCAGCGTGGCCTCCGGCTGGCCCTATTCCGGCGGGCAGATTTGTCTCGTCCCCAATGCTGGCGGGAAAGTTAAATACTCAAGCGAACCGGATACATTCGACATGACATTTAATGTCGGCCTTTCTCTCCCGGCCGAGCCGGTCCCCAATCCGCCGCTCGAATCGCCTTCTTCCGCGAACATCGCCGAGGCGGCCGGCAACATCGTCAGTCTGACCGCTTCGGCCGGTGGCACACAACCCATCGCTTATCAATGGCAGACGGACGGCGGAAGCGGGGGAACCTTGACCAATATTCCCGGAGCCACCGGCACAATTCTCGCGGTGAACACCACCGGTTGGCTTCCGGGCACTTATGATTATGATTATGTGGCGACCAACTCACTGGGAAGCAGCACCAGCTCCGTCGCCAACATCGTGATTGTGCCCGTCGTTATGGAGGATATCGGCCCTGACGCACCGACGCCCGGACCAGTTGACATCTCCCAGTTGTTGAATACGAATCAGAACGACGAGGGCTTGAATTATTACACTGATAACGGCGCCAATCACAATGAATGGAATGGACAAACTTTCACCACGGGTGACAGCGCCAGCGGGTATGTTCTGGACTCCCTCGCCTGGAAGAGCGCCGGCAACGGCAACTCCTTTGGTGACTTCCAGCTTTACGACCTTTACATCTACTCTCTATCCTCCGACGGCACTACGGCCACGCCGATTGCCAGCTATCAGGCCTATGGCGGCGGTGTCGAAGAGGATTGGTTCAAGTGGGTTGGAATTAACGTTCCGTTGGCGCCCAACTCCCAGTATGCCTATGCGTTCGGCCGTGATCCCACTTCTTCCGGCTGGGAACACATCGCAGATGAGGGTGGGCTGCCATACGCTGGCGGCGTCATTTGTCAGATTCCGTCGGGTGGCGGAGCGGTCACTTATGGAGCCGCTGCTGATTCGGATGCAACCTTTGATCTCGGTTTGATTGTATCACAGAAACCCAATGCAACTCAGCCAACCTACACCCCTGATGTAACCCCCATTTATGCCGGCACGGCAATCACTCTGCTGGAAACGGCAGTTGGTTCGCCGCCACTATATTACCAATGGCTTACGGACAACGGAACAGGCGGCGCCCTGGTCCCGGTTAGTGGTGCCACAAGCACCAGTTTGGCCGTGTCCACCACCTCCCTTGCGCCAGGCAACTATAACTATTCTGTGATCGTCAGCAATTCATTCGGCGTTTCCACCAGCTCCGTGGTAACTTTGGACATTGTCGCGGCCAGTGCGCCCCAGCTCGTGACGGACATCACACCCTCACCGATGAACGAAGGCTATGTCGGACAAACTCTGACTTATTCTGCCTCGTTCACCGGAACCCTGCCGATCAACTACCAATGGTACATTAACGAGGGAAGCGGCGCGACACCCATTCCCGCCTCCAGCAATCCAAGCGCGATTAGCAACACGCTGGTCTTGTCCAATCTGCAACTCACCAACGCCGGAATTTATACTGTGACTGCACAAAACACCGTGGGAGGACCGATTTCAAGTTCCGCTTCGACACTGACCGTCCTGGCAGACCCGGCGCCGCCCGCCAGCGGCAGCTATGGTGCCGTGGTCTTGTCGAATAATCCCGTGGCCTTCTGGCCGCTGGGCGAAACCAACGATCCTTCCACCGGTATTCTGCCGGCCTATGATGCCAGCGGTGATAATCTGGATGGTCTGTACGGCGTAAATTGCTACAACGAATTCAATGGTTATCTCGGCCCTCAACCGCCGGCTTTCCCAGGGTTCGAAACCAATAGCGGCACATTGTACACTGCCCCGGAAATCACCAATTCGTGGGTGATCGTTCCGCCGCTAAATCTCGATACCAACGCGGTGACCATCACGATGTGGATCAATCCTGCCGGCAATGTGCCGGCATCCGCGGGCTTGCTTTTTGACCGCACGACTGCCGGCGATGCTGCTGGTTTATGCTTCGGAACCGGTCTTAACGCTGCGGGTACCGCTGAATTAGGCTATACTTGGAACACCAATAGTTCGGCGACTTGGGGCTTCCACTCAGGGCTTTATCCAGTGCCGGGCATCTGGTCGTTTGTAGCTTTGGTGATCCAGCCGACTCAGGCGACAATCTATCTTTACTACATTGATCCCACCAACGGGCAGCCCGACCTCTCCTCGGCGGCCAATGTCATCGCGCACGGTCCCGAATCCTTCAATACAGGAGACATCTTGATTGGAGACGATGGCGATCAGCTTGCGCGTGTCTTTAATGGATCCATTGCCGATGTGGCGGTCTATAAGCAGTCGTTCACCGGTGGACAGCTTCTGGAACAGTTCAGCGTGGGCGCAGGATTGGCGGCGGCGGCTCCTTCCATCTCGGAACAGCCAAAATCCATCGGTGCTTATGCCGGCAACACGGTAAAATTTACCGCCGGCGGCATCAATGGCACTCCTACGATCACCTATCAATGGCAGTGCAACAGCACGAATCTGTCCGATGGTGGCAATATTTCCGGCTCGAAAACCGCGACCCTTACGATCAGCAACGTGGCCCCGGCGAACGCCGGGTCATACCAGTTGTTGCTTGACAATCCCGTCGGCCCCACTCTCAGCAGCAACGCCACCTTGACAGTCGTTACTCCAGTGCCGGGATCCTATGAATCCGCGGTTCTGGCCGATAATCCATTTGTGTTTTGGAAACTCGATGAAACCAATGATCCGTCCACGGGCACTGCTTTGGCCTATGATTATGTTCAAGGTCTCAACGGGACTTATCAAGTGGGTGCGGAAAATGGATTCAATGGAATTCTCGGACCTGAAGCCCCGGAATTTCCTGGCTTCCCGACAAATTATTTCGCCTTGGGAACCGTCGCCAATACCGCTGATTCCTTTGTCACGGCTTCGGCAGGGACCGCGGCCGCAGGCAGTTTGACGTATGCCATGTGGATCTATCCGACTGGTCCTGTGGAAAATTGGGCCGGGTTGCTCATGGATCGTGGTGGTGTAGGCGAAGGCCTGGGCTTTGGTGGTGCCGTCAATGGCGCCGGAATGTCTGAGCTGGGTTATACGTGGAATCAAAATTCCACCTGGAGCTTTGATTCATACCTCTACCCTCCTGTCAACCAATGGTCCTTCGTGGCCATGGTCATTGAACCGTCCCAGGCAACCCTTTACCTGATCAACAGCAACGGCGTGCAAACGGCCGTCAATGCCATCGCCCACGACAGCGAGGAGTTTGGCCTCGCCTGGCATATCGGAGACGACGCCCAAGGTTCTGACGGCGGCCGTACTTTCCCCGGAGACATCTCCGATGTCAGCGTATTTCTCTCCGCCCTCTCCAGCAATCAGGTTGCGACGCTCTATAATACTGGTATTGGAATCACGACCACTCCGCCGGTTACGTTAACCGCCACCCCGGGAAGCGGCGGTGCGCGGAACCTGACGCTCACCTGGTCGCAGGGCACGCTGTTGGAATCCACGAACCTCGCTGGCCCGTGGACAACCGTTTCCGCAACGTCGCCTTACTTGGTTGAGGAAACCAATGCCAGCATGTTCTTTAGAGTGCAGGTTCAACCCTGACCAGGCTTGCATGAGTAATTTCTAGTTGACCTGGCACTGAACCCGCGAAATGACTTGCAAAACTCCCGAAAATGGAGACGTTTATGAAGAAACAGCCCAAAGGCCGTCATTGGGAGCCACCCACATGGGAATTCTCAAGTTGAACCGGCGTTCGGACAGGGCGTCGGTGATGATATGCCCAAGCGGTGCCTTTACCCTGATTGAACTGCTGGTGGTTATTGCCATCATTGCCATTCTGGCGGCGCTGCTGCTGCCGGTGCTGGCGGCGGCCAAACGCAAGGCGGTGGACCTCCAGTGCGAGAACAACCTCAAACAAATGGCCATGACGGGCATCATGTATGCAACGGACTGCGGGCCGATGGATTATAACAACGGCAACTCAATCTGGCTGCCCTCACTCATAAAGTATCAATCCCATGTCGTCACCATCCGTTATTGTCCTGACGCCCTTTCCAACAATATGCCGCCCACCCTTTTCCGGGAAGGAGCCTCAGGGCAGGGTATCGTCGGAACGGCCAACTACACTTGGATGTTCGACTTGGTCACCAACACCTCCAGCTACACTCTCAACGGCTGGCTGTATCAAAACCAGGGTGCCAACGATATTGACACGGCTGCATACTGGGCCCAGACCCAAACCACCGTCGGCCCAAACGGATTGTTTGGGAGATTGGATTTTGTCCGCCATACGTCCCAGACCCCGATGTTCACAGATGGCGTCTGGCCGGACGGCTGGCCCGATAGCGGCACGGCGAATAGGCCAGGTGATACCCTGCCGATTCCGTATAGTTTTTACACCGGCGGCGGTGTGGACGACACTGCCGGCCAGATGATTTCCCGGATTTGTATTTCCCGGCATGCCTCCATTTCTCCCCTCAACGCGCCAACCTATAAAAGCATCACGGCCCAAACTCTTTTGCCCGGGGCTATCAACGTGGCGTGCTGTGACGGCCACGTCGAGCTTTGCAAACTCAACAATCTCTGGTCGTATTACTGGCACGCGCTTTCCGTGCCCAAGCCCATGCCCTGACGGCCCGCTTAAAGGGATCAAACCATTTACAACGGCAAAATACGAATGGCATCACCCGAAGGCGAAGTTGTCGATTGCGCGGCATGGTGGTTTTGCGCCCAAGTCTCGCGCCGCCCGCCGCGCCTCCCCGCTCAATCCATTGCCCGGGGCAACCAATATCGCCCTCTGCCACGGCCATGTGGGAAACGTCAAACTATTTGAACTGTGGACATTAATGTGCAGCACAAAGAGCGTGCCAAAGGGCTGGGCATCGCATTGATTTATTCAGAGCCATGCCGGAAACCGGCGCCGTGGTTCGGCAGCGGCTTCGCCGGAACCGGCCGCGCACGGGCGTTTACTTCAAAGGGCGAAGCATGAGACATGGGATTCGCCCAAAACTCAAACTGAGGGACATGCTGCTCCTCTGCATCGCCGTACTGATGATCGCGGGCGCCATTGTTCTTTGGTTCACCGTGGCGGCGGCGAAGAACTGAAATGGGTCGTGAGAGCATAGTCATGAAAGAGACCTTCTTCCTAAAGATGGTGCTGACGGCGGGCCTCCTGACGCTTTTGGCGCAATCCGGTCCGGCGCAGACTCTGGTGGACTTCGGTCCCACGGCTCCAACCCCCGGATTTAACGACATCGCCCAGTTGAGCACGGTGGGCAACCAGACTTTTCCCGACGGCCTGAATTATTATACCGATAATCAAACCGGCCATGACGACGGCGAACCCGGGCAAACCTTCACCACCGGAACGAATTCAGCCGGATACACACTGACGTCTGTTTCGATCATGACCGCCGGATTGAATTCCTACAGCGGCATCAGCACGCCGCAACCTTATTACCTTCATATTTATTCCGTGTCCGGCGGCAATGTCACGTCGCTGCAAACGTACACATCGGGAAATATCACCTTCAACGATGGCGATTGGTTGCAATGGAACGGCTTGGCGTTGGCGTTGAGCGCGAATGCCACGTATGCCTGGTCGTTCGGCAAGGCCAGTTCCACCAGCGGTTGGGAGGCGCTCGCCGTGGCGAGTGGCAATCCGTATCCGGGAGGCCAGATTGGACTTTTTCCTCCCGCCGGCGGCGCAATCACATTTGGCAGCAGCCACAGCTTTGACGCGGTTTTTGACCTGGGTTTGGTGCCGGCAAAGGTCCCAAGTATCAATCAACTGACGCTGTCGCCAACGAATGATGTGTTCGCAGGGACGCTGGTGACCTTCACAGCCAGCGTGACGGGAGCGCAACCGCTGTACATGCAATGGCAGTTCAGCAACGGGGGCGGATACACCAACATTCCGGGCGCCGACACGAATACTTTGACGTTCGACGCGGCGGTGACCAACGCGGGATTGTACGAGTTGGTATTGACCAACTCTTATGGCGCGTTGACGAGCGCGCCCGTTGCGCTTTCGGTAACGCTCGATACCAATCCGCCAGTGGTTGTGCGCGGTTACAACATCGGCGCGAACACCGTCGAGGTGGATTTCTCAAAGACCGTTGACGCGTTTACGGCCACGAATCCGGCGAATTACGCATTCACCGATGGCCTGGCCATCGAGTTGGCGTCGCTGGCCGGTAACGGTTCCTCGGTGCTGTTGGCCACCGCGCCGTTGGCGTATGGCAGCAACTACACGATTGTGATCAACAATGTCCAGGACCAGGCGATCCCGCCGAACACGATTGCGGCCAATACCGAGGTCAGTTTCACGGCGTCCCCTCGCAACCGGCTCTTGCTGGATAATGGCTGGCGTTTTGAGTTGGGCGATCCGCCCGACGTGACCACCAATGTCACCTGGTATCCCGAAATTCCCGACCTGGCCAAGCTGGATGCCAATGAAGTGGGCGGGGCAACGAACGTTAATTCGGAAAGTTATATGGAAACGATCCGAATTGATCCGATTGCCACCCAGGCAGGGGAAAATGTTTCGTTTGTGCAGACGAACTACGACGACAGCAGTTGGAGTTCAATCAACCTGCCGCACGACTGGGTGGTGGGATTGCCATTCAGTTCGAGCGCGGATGGCGGGCACGGTTTCAAATCTGGAATCTCCGGGTCCACCAGTGCGACGACCATTGGCTGGTATCGGCACGCATTCACTCTGCCCGCAAGTTATGCCGGCCAATCGTTGTGGCTCGAATTTGGCGGTGTCTATCGCAATTGCCTGGTCTGGTTGAACGGCCACATCTTGGGCCGAAACGTGAGCGGGTATTCCAGCTTTTATTTCGACGTCACCCCTTACGCCAATCCCGGCGGGACCAATGTGTTGGTGGTCCGGGTGGATGCCAGCCGGTTTGAAGGCTGGTTTTATGAAGGCGGAGGCATTTACCGGCATGTCTGGCTGACGACCGAGAATCCGGTTCATGTCGCGGAATGGGGAACGTACGTGGCGACGACCTCGCTGGCGGGTTCCAATGCAACCATCACCATTCAGACTGATGTCACCAATGAAAGCGGGACGGCAACGGCGAACGGCAGTCTGACTTCGACGATTTTTGATGCCAGCACCAATGCGGTGGCGACCGTTACTTCGGCAATGAGTGTGCCGTCCGGGGAGGATGAGGTTGTGACGCAAAAGATTTCGTTGGCCGCCGCCAATTTATGGGCGCTGGAGACGCCTTATCTGTACAGTCTGCAGACGACGGTGAGTAACCAGAACACTGTTGCCGATATTTACCATACGCCGTTTGGAGTGCGGACTGTTTCGATTGATTCAACAAACGGCGTATCCATCAACGGCAAGCACGTATGGATTCAGGGGATGTGCAATCATCAGGACATGGCTGGTGTGGGATCGGCGCTGCCGGACCGTCTGCTGTATTATCGAATCGAACGGTTGAAAGAGATGGGTTGTAACGCGTATCGGACATCGCACAATGAGCCGACGGAGGAACTCCTGGATGCCTGTGATCAGTTGGGGATGTTGGTGCTGGATGAAAACCGCCGTTTGGGAACCAACGCGGAGCCATTGAGCGAGTTAAGCCGTCAAATCCGCCGCGACCGCAATCATCCATCGGTATTCATGTGGTCGCTGTGCAATGAAGAACCACTCCAAACCACCTCCACCGGCGCTTCGATGATACAGGTGATGCAGAATCTCGTTCACTCATTGGATTCCACGCGCTTGTGTACCGCCGCTCTGAATGACTGGGGAGTCGGCTTTAGCCTGGTTCTGGATGTCAATGGTTTCAATTATTCGCTGGGTTCCCAGGATACATTCCACGCCAGCGAACCAGGCGAACCCATCATCGGGACGGAAACCTCAAGCGAAGTCGGCGATCGCGGAATTTACACGAACGATACCGTGAACGGCTTTGTCTGGGCTTACGACATCGAGAATAGCGGGGTCGGGTGGGGTGAGCCGGCGGAGGTTTGGTGGCCCTATTACGATGCGCGGCCGTGGGCTTCGGGAGGCTTCTCCTGGACGGGATTTGATTATCGCGGCGAACCGACACCCTACGGCTGGCCGTGCATCAACTCGCATTTCGGTTCGATGGACACGTGCGGTTTTCCGAAGGACAATTTTTATTATTATCAGGCCAATTGGACGCTCAAACCGGTGTTGCATCTTTTTCCATACTGGAATTGGTCGGCGCCGGGACAGCCGATCAATGTCTGGGTTTTCGGAAATTGTCAGGCGGTTGAATTGTTCACAAATGGAGTCAGTTTGGGGCGGCAAGACCTGAATGTTCAGGGCCATGTTGAATGGGACAATGTGGCTTATGCGCCCGGAACACTCCGGGCCATTGGCTATAACTACGGCGTGCCAGTCCTCACCAACACGATTGTCACCACGGGAACACCCGCTGCCGTCGCGCTTATTCCCGATCGCGATGCGATTTTGGACGACGGGCGCGATGTTTCCGTGGTCGCCGTGGAAGTGCTCGATGCTCAAGGACACGTGGTGCCCACAGCGACCAATCTCATCAATTTTACCGTCACGGGCGGCTCCATCCTTGGTGTGGGCAACGGCAACCCAAGTTCCCACGACGCGGACAAGGCAAGTCAACGCACGGTGTTCAATGGTCTGGCCGAAGTCATTGTCCAATCCAGCGACGAGCCTGGCGCCATTACTCTGACGGCGGCATCCACCGGTCTTGCCTCGACTAATATCACCATCGCGAAAATGGCCACGCTGCCGCCGCCACCCTGCCCCACGGGAGTCGTTGCCGTCGGAGGCAACGCGCAGGTGACCGTTAGTTGGGACATTGTTCCGGGCGCGAGCACCTATAACCTCTGGCGCGCGACAGCCAGCGGCGGTCCTTACACACTGATTGCCGGCGACATCGGCGGTGTGAATTTAGGTTACGTTGACAGCAACGTCACCAACCTGTCCACCTACTATTATGTCGTCATGGCCAACGGCGCCGATGGTAACGGCACGAGTGTTGATTCGGCGCAAGCAAGCGCGACGCCTGCGGCGATCGTCGCCGGCTTGACGGCGACTGCAAGCGTTGGCAAGGTGGTGTTGAACTGGGACAGCGTGCCCGGCGCCAGTTACAACGTGAAGCGCTCCACTGTAAGCGGCGGCCCCTACGACACCATCGCTTCTTCAATTGCCGTCAGCGATTACACCGACCTGGATGTGGCGCCCTGCGGGAGTTATTTCTACGTTGCCACGATTACCAACGCCGGTTACGAAAGTCTTCCGTCGGCTGAGGCCGGCGCGGAAGTGCCGGGTGCGCTCCCACCGCAATTCACCAACATGGATGTCGGCGCGGTGGGTTTTCCCGGAAGCGCCTCATACTGCGGCGGACAATTTACCATCTCCGGTTCCGGCACCGACATTTGGGGCACCACCGACGCCTTTCAATTTGTTTACACGTATCTTCCCGCCAGCACCAATTGCGATATCCGGGCACAAGTATTGAACGTGGATAATACATCCAGCAACGCCAAGGGGGCGGTGATGATTCGGGAGTCGCTCGCGCCAGATTCCTCATTCGCCATGGCTGACGTGGAACCGAGCGCCGGACTCGAGTTTATCTGGCGCAATGGGACCGGGGCCTCTGCGAGTTCCGATGTAGTGACGGGCGGTCCGCCCAGTTGGGTGAGGCTGACGCGCACGAACAACACATTTACGGCTTATTATTCTGCCGACGGCGATACCTGGACCGCGTTGGGCACCAATACCATCAGCATGGCCGTTGGGGCTTATGTGGGCCTTGCCGTCTGCGCGCACAATAACGCCGCGCTAACCACGGCCTTGATTGGCAACCTGAGGGCCAGTTTCCTGCCCACCAACACCGCGCCGATCCTTTATCCAATGACCAATCAAACGGTCAATGTAGGCCAGACAGTCGCCTTCATTGCCAGCGCCAGGGACACCAACATTCCGCCGTTGAGCTTGGTCTTCAGCCTGCCCGATGCACCGCCGGATGCAACCCTCGATCAAATCAACAATACCAACGCGGCTTTCAATTGGCGCCCGGGCGTGCCAAATGCCAACACGACCAATACAATTACCGTGATGGTGGCGAATAATGGCGTGCCCGGTTTAAGCGCCACGCAGAGCTTTCTGGTGACGGTAAATCCTTTGACGTTGCCCAGCTTTTCGTCAGTTACGGTTAATAATGGCCGGCTGACGCTTCAACTCAGCGGAGAGTTGGGACCGGACTACGCGGTGGACGTTTCGACAAACCTCGTAAACTGGAGCATGCTTTTAATCACCAACTCACCGGCGATGCCGTGGACATGGACAGATACGAACGGGACCACGTTGCCATCGGAATTTTATCGAATCCAAACCGGTCCACCGCTACCGTAAATGCGGACGATTCAAAAAATATGAAAAGACGTGAATTTATCAAAGTGGGCCTGGGCGCTGCAGCTCTGGCGACGATCCCATCCTGCACCAACAAACTGTTTCATGGCTCCGGCGGCCTGGCGTCGCAAGCGAATGGGGCTTTGCCGGGCGCCAACGGCGCAATCGCGCCGCGCCGCTGCGAATTATTGGATTTTGACTGGCGTTTCAAGCCGATGCCGGTCATCGCCCTGACAGACGCGGTCTCCCTGGACAAATGGGTGTGGACGAAGGAACAGCCAGGACAGAGAGCCGACACGATGACCCAGCCGGAGTTGGACACGTCCGGTGCGGATTGGAAAACGACCGACCCCAACACTGCCAGCGCTGACCATGCGCAGATGGATTACACAGGTTTTGCCTGGTTTCGCACGCTTCTGCCGGATTTGAGCGGACCAGGGCGCACGGTGTCATTCACGCACGTGGACGACAACGGTGAAATTTATCTGAACGGAAAACTGGTGGATTCGCATCAGGGCTGGAATTCGCCGTTTATGCTTAACCTCGACGCGGCTTGGAATTCCAGCGGCCCGAACGTTTTGGCCGTGCGCGTGGAAAACACCGCCGGGCCGGGCGGCATTTACGGCGACGTTTCCCTGGGCAGGTTGCCGGTATCGGAACAGTTTTTCTCGCCGGATTTGGATGACAGCGCGTGGCGCAAGGTCCAGTTGCCGCACGATTACATTGTCGAGGGCGATTACGATTCGAAGGCTGACACCGGCCACGGATCACTGCCGGTTTTCCCGGCGTGGTATCGAAGGAACTTTTCACTGGACGCGGGCGACGCCGGGAAAAGTGTCTGGCTTTTTTTTGAAGGGGTTTACCGCGATGCGAAAATCTATATCAACGGCAAATTGGTTGGAAGGCATCCGGGCGGGTACACGTCATTCCATGTGGACATTGCGGATGCCGTCGAATACGGTGCGGAAAACCTCCTGGCGGTTTATGTGGACCCGACTGATTTCGAGGGCTGGTGGTATGAGGGTGGAGGAATATATCGGCACGTGTGGCTGAATGTCGCCGATCCAACGCATGTCGCTCCGTGGGGTGTCTATGTGACGAGCGAGGTGGCGGATGTGACCGGCGTGGCCTCCGCCAAACTTCGCATCGAAACCCTGGTGGCCAACCGAACGGCGGACAGCCAGAGCTGCACAGTCGTCTCCACCGTGCTGGATCCGGATGGAAACGTGGTGGGCACGGCAACTGATAATTTGGTTGTGCCGCCAAGTCCCATTCCCGCTGATGCGCGGGAAAAAATCCTTTCCTCGTCTGATCTGGACCAACCCAGTTACCTTCACAGCGGCACTCCTTTGGTCCAGGAGGTTGACCTCGCCTCGGCGCGACTGTGGTCCTTGGAGGTACGGAACCGCTACACCGTGGTAACAAGAATTTCACGGGACGGCAAGGTCGTGGACCGCTACGCACAAAAATTCGGAATCCGGACGCTGCGATTCGATCCGAACGACGGCTTCTTTCTGAATGAAAAGCCGGTCAAACTGAACGGCGTATGCAACCATCAGGATTTTGTCGGAGTCGGAATCGGAATGACGGATAGTCTATTGTATTATCGAATGAAGAGGCTGCAGGAATTCGGTTGCAACGCGATTCGCTGCTCGCACAACCCCATGACGCCGGCAATGTACGAAGCCTGCGACGACCTGGGCTTGTTGGTGATGGACGAAAACCGGCATCCCGGTTCTTCGATCGCTGTTAAATCGTGGATCGGCCAGCCCTACGACAATACTTGGCACGTCGAATCCATGATTTTGCGGGACCGCAACCACCCGAGCGTTATCATGTGGTCCATGTGGAACGAGGAGTTTGCCATCCAGAACTCGCCATTTGCACGGGAAATGATGACCGCGCTCATCGCAGCGGTCCACAAACACGATGGCACGCGACCGGTGACGTGCGCCAACAACAGCGGCGCGGAAAACGCGGCGTGGCGCGGCGGCGTGGCCGACGCCGAAGATCTGCTGGGCGTCAATTACAACTACCAGGACTTCGATATTTTGCATCCCGAGTATCCGCACAAAATGCTGCTCGGCAGTGAAATTGGCAGCAACTGCGAGTGCCGCGGGATTTATCATACCGACGACGTGACGGCCCATCTGACGAGTTATATGGCGCCGGACGATTCATGGCAGCCGCTGGGTTCGCGCAAGTTTGTCGCGGGCGGATTCTACTGGACGGGCTTCGACTATCGCGGAGAGACAACGCCGTTCGACTGGCCAGAGATCAATTCCAACTTCGGGTTTCTGGACATGTGCGGTTTTCCAAAGGACCAGGCTTATTATTGGAAGGCATGGTGGAAGAGAACCGAGCCACTCGTGCATATCTTTCCACATTGGAATTGGACCGGCAAGGAGGGGCAGAATATCCCGGTGTGGTGTTTTAGCAATTGTGATGAGGTCGAACTGTTCCTGAATGGCCGCAGTCTCGGAAAAAAGACCATGCGGGAATTTCGTCACCTGCAATGGGAGGACGTCGCTTACCAGCCGGGACGGCTGGAAGCTAAAGGGTATATTAATGGACAGCTTGCCGCGCAGAGAGTTGTGGAGACGACCGGCGCGCCGGTGGCCATCAAACTCATGCCTGACCGTCTGCGGCTCACAGCCGACGGACAGGATACCGTTCCGATTGCGGTTGTCGTCGTGGATTCGGATGGGCGCGTCGTGCCGACTGCGGACAATAAGATTTCTTTTGATTTCTCGGGCGCGGGTTCAAACGCGGGTGTTGGAAACGGCGATCCGAGTTGCCACGAGCCAAACCAGGCTGACTACCGCAGTGCGTTTATGGGATATTGCATGGTGCTGGCCAAGGCGGGACAAACGGGAGGAACTCTCCGCGTTACCGCGCGGGCGGATGGCTTGGCCGAGGTGTCGGTGACGCTGACTGTTCACGAGATCGCAGGGTAACGAAATGACCGCGATTGGCATCCTGGATAGGGTCCTGTTCGTGACATGAAGAAACACCG
>JASHVW010000413.1 GCA_030044395.1 Verrucomicrobiia bacterium | reverse complement strand
AACCGCTCTAGCCCGCCGTTCTGCGAAAGAAAGAATCTTCAGCCGTTTTCAACGGCTTTTCATACACTGAGAAACCTATGAAATAATCTGGACCTGTCCGGTTTCACAAAAGCCGGACGCCTTCACGGATAACGCCAGACCCAATCGCCTTTATCCTGGTCAACCGCGCCGCCTTTGGACATAACAACCGCCCCGCCATCGTCCGTTTCATTCCAACCGACGGAATAAAGAACGAATTTTCCGTCGCCCGTGCGGTGATAATGCAACGGCTGGCCGTTGACGATGTCGTGCGGAATTTTCGCGATGAACTGTGGCGCGAGCGCGCTGAGTGTTGCTGGATATTCTCCATGCGCCAGACGATAACGCTCCAGCGCAATCGCCACGCGCGCCAAATTCACAGAATTCTGGCTGTAAGCGAAATGTTTTGCAGCAGCGCCAAGCGCGGGAAGCAACATGCGTTCCATGAGATTGAATGGAGTCGAATGTTCGATTTTCACATTAACCGCCGCATCGGCATTGCTCACGGAAGTTGGTGAAAGAATTTGGAGATCAACATTTGCCGCGGAAAGGTAATGCTGCATGAGTTGGCAGATTTGAAGGTCGCTTTGATCATGCCAACCGGCGGGGCCAAAATAAAAAACAACCAACTGCCCGGTTGTTATCCCATAGTCTTTGTGACGAATTGAATGAAAGATATCGTCTATTTTTTGACTCATGCCTAGATGCCGCAGATATTCAATTATTCCAATGTCGGACGCACGTTCACAACGCAGGGAGAGTTTGTAGCCGGCCAGAAAATCCAGCTTCGACAATTCTGAATCGAGTTCGGCGAGTTGTGCGTCCGACCACTTATGTTCCGCCAAACCTTCATAAACTGGTTGAAGCGTTATTTGTAAAATGGCGGCACGAACCAGTTGTGAAACCAAAAATGGCTCAGTGCGAATGGAACCAGCCAGACGCAATGACAGCTTCACATCGTCCAATGCTTTTTCACTTTCGCCGTTTTGCAATTCAGCAAGGGCGCGCAGTTGCAAAACCTGCGAGCATCGTTTCAAGTCGGCCAAATGTGGCAGCAAAATTTCTGCGGGATTGTCTTTGTCATATTCCAACGGAAATCGTGAATACGGCAATCGGCTCGCTTGCCGGAGTTCTTCGATCGTCGAATCATATTTGCTCAAAGCCAGCAAAACGGTTTGTGCCGGCGTTTGCGGCTGCGATGAAACAGGGAATTCGTTTGTTTTTGCCGCTGGTGCGCGGTAATAATTTTGCCAGATTTTCAGATCGCATATTTTTGCGGTCTGCCAGTTGCCGTTTGTTGCCGGCCAATTGTCATTGTAACCGAGACTCATGTTCAACCGGTCAACAAAATTCGTATTGCGGTCTTTCGGCGGAATAACTTTTCCGTCGCGCGTCAACATTGAGCCATAACTTGTAAACACAATCGGCGTCAGCGCGAAGTTTTGATCATCCGGCACGGGCGGTGGAGTCACTCCCGCCATGTCAAAGGTTTCGCCTTTGGCCTCCCCTTCGCGTTTGAATTTTTGCCAATCGTGTCTGCCGCGCCAGTCTTCCTCGGCGTAAAATAGAACGAGAATCACCACGCCGAGGGCAATGCTCGTGGCAGTGCCGATTAAAACTCTTCGGCGGAATCTCATTTGTTTCGGGATTTTAACCCCCTCATCATTTACTGTCCATTGCCTGAAGGCATATTCCACACGATGCGTCTCATAATTCTCACCTTCTTAAGCGGTGTCGCCGATTGCTTATTGGCGTGCATAGCCAGATTATACCTGCGAATTTGGCATTGTCAGCAGTTCGTCAGCGCACAGGCCCGCGAGGTCACTTCACGTTCACCAATTCCGCCAGCGCCACGACTCGACTTTCTTCGCCCGCGTAAAACCATGAATATCCGGCAGACAACGCGGGAATTTCATGTGATTCAAGTCCGGGACACGCACGATGCGGACGGCAACCACACTTTGCGTTTATGTTTGAGCAACGATAACTGGGTGCTGGCTGGAGCCGGTTATGATAAATCCAGGCGGGATTTATCGAGCCGCTCCGCAAATCCAGGCATGTCCTCGTCCCCTTCCTTCTCCAGGGGGAGAAGGCCAGGATGAGGGCGGGCTTTTAAAAACGTCCTTCATTTCAAATCCAACCCGGAATCCAAAACTTGGGTGTTCAGTTTTTTTCATTTTGATGCGTCAATCTGCCCAAAAAATGAGATGCGCCCGGCTTAATTGTTAATCTCAGCCGTTCGAAAAATAATCTGTTACTTTTTCCCGCCAGCGTAAATTTACCTGTTGAAACCATGAATGATGACCTGACACTCCTGCGCCGGTTTACGGAAGAAAATTCCGAGACGGCGTTTGCGGAAATCGTGGCGCGCCACGTCAACCTGGTCTATTCCGTCGCCTGGCGGCAGGTACGGGACACCCAGTTGGCCGAGGAAATCACCCAGGCGGTCTTCATCATTCTCTCGCGCAAAGCCAAATCGTTTAATGGCAAAACCATTTTGAGCGGCTGGCTCTGCCGCACAGCGCGATACGCGGGGGCCAATGCCCTGACCATCCAACGCCGCCGCCAACACCGGGAGCAGGAGGCTTTCATGCAACAAAACCTAAATGAAAACGCAACGGATGCCGACCCGCAGGAGACCTGGAACCAAATCGCGCCCCTGCTGGAAGCGGCGCTGGAGAAACTGCCGGGAAAAGACCACGACGCGCTGGTGCTGCGCTTTTTTGAAAACAAATCGTTCAACGACGTCGGCGCGGCGCTGGGCGTCAGTGAAGGCTCGGCGAAAATGCGCGTGGGCCGGGCACTGGAAAAATTGCGGAAGTTCTTTGCCGGCCACGGCGTCGGCTCAACCACGGAAATCCTGGCTGGAAGCATTTCGGCCAATTCCGTGCAGCCCGCGCCAATGGCGCTGGCACAATCTGTCGCCGCCGTGGCGGTCGCCAAAGGCGCGGTTGCGGGCGGTTCAACCCCAACCCTGATCAAAGGAGCATTGAAAATTATGGCATGGACAAAAATGAAAATCGCAGTGGCGGTCGGCGCCGGTGTACTGCTGGCCGCGGGCGGCGGAGCCGTCATCTATGCGCTAAACCAGCATTCCCCGAAAGCGCCGTCGGCATCAGCCGCGGACGACCCCGTGGCCCCTAAAGTTAACTGGCTCATCGGGAAAAAATATTCG